>JACXSR010000113.1:0-3204 GCA_035319845.1 Thermoproteota archaeon | reverse complement strand
TCACCTCAACGAGCCCCTTACCTTCCAATCGCCTGACCCTCCTCCAAGCAGTGGTCTTGGGTAGGGACAGCTCTTCCCTTATAGTGGAGAGGCTCTTCTCACCCTCCGCCAGCGAATTGAGGATTCCCATGTCCGTCGAATCCAGCTCGAACTTCTTGCCACGGGACCTGCTGTTCAGGACTAAGAGGACTATCGCTAGGGCCGGTAACAGGGCTAGGAGGTAGTAAAGGAGGTCGTTCCCCTCCCCCCTGCCCATCCTAGGAGGAGCTGTGTACACATAATCCAAGGTGAATGGAGGCTCGAGTACCAGTTCTAAGTAAGAAGGCCCCTCCCTTATGGAGATCGGAGTCTTGGAGAGTCCTACGACGTCGGGATTTCCCATCAACCTGACTGAGACTGGTGAGTAGGGAGAGGTGGACACATTCAGGCTCCAGACGAGTCCCCTCTTATAGGTCAGGCTCTGGGTCTCATAGGTTACGTTGATCTCATCGGCCAGCTCGGCGTCTACCACGATCTTATCGCCGTCCAACGTGTAGTTAAGGGGAAGGCCCTCCTCGTCCACGACGGACAGGAGAGTGGGTTGCCCTAGAAGTGAGATCTCGACTATGGGGTCTTGTACGGGTGCTCTGATGCTGACGGTACACCACCCATCCGGATATACCTCTATCACCGCGTTTGCTGGGCCTCCCACGGCTATGACAAGCGTCGCCGTCAAGATGGTTACGAGTAGTGACAGTGGGAGACCCCGCCTCATCGGGTTGTCCCTCCGGGGGAAGGAAAAAATTATGCGGTCAGGTACCTACCCTACGACAGATCCTGAGGTACCTGAAAAGTTGCCTGATATCCTCCAGCGCTAAAAACCTCTGACCATTCTCCACATGTCTCTTCAGGGAAACCAGCGTTCTTTCGATGCTATTTTTCAGTTTCAATACCTTTTCCGCTTCTTCCGTCTTGTTCTCCCTTACCAGCTTCTTGTAAATGAGGTCCAGCCTGACAACGCACCTTTCAGAAGCTCTCTCAATTCTCTTCACCCTGTTAAAGACCTTATCCTTGGTCAGGTTGAGATGCTCTCTTGCAGTTCCCCTCACATCTTTGTAGAGGGATCTCAGATCATTAACAGCTTCTTCTATCTTCTGGTGAGCTCCATCCAAGTCTCCAGACTTGAGGAGGGATTTAGCCTCCTCTAGGAGCGACTTAACCTCCTCCAATTGGGAGGTGAGGTTCGTGGTGTCAACTCCCCTGTTCTCCAGAGCCCGTATCACTCTCTCAACCCTAGATACTGCCTTGCTCAGCCTCGCAATTGCTATCCTCAGCCTCCCTCCCTCTCTTATGACGTCAACATCTTTGATCTCCTTTAGGACATCTCTAATCACAGAGAGAGCTTCTCTGGCCTTTTCAACTGCGGTCTCGTATTCTCCAGATGAGAGAAGTGAATTCGCCTCATCGATCAGGGGATCTGCCCTAGAAATTGCATCTTCGACCTTACTGGCCGTCTCATCGTCTAGGTTCCCCATTATGCCTTGGAGGAAGGACTTTATGTTCTCGTAAGACTGTATCAGCCTCCGAGCCAGTTCCTCATTACCAGCCTGAGCGTAAACGGGAAGCACCAGTAGTGCTATCAGTGAAGCGCTGGCCAGGATCAAGATATGCTTTTTCCTCATCATCTCAGCTCCGCCCTCTCCATCGATGAGAGGAGGATAGATTAGGGATGCGCGCGGAACGGTGATGGGACGGCCTCCAAAGGGTTCTGCGGATTACCTTTATATAGTGACCGGGGGGCACGCATGCAGAGGTGATCTCATGAGGGGTCTCATCGCCCTGAGGTTGGATGGGGCCTTCCTTGGAGGTGTCAGCCTTTCGCACCTCCGAGGTGGTGTCCTTTGGAGAGTCAGGTGATTGCTCCTACTTTTGGAAGCCCTGCGTCAACAGGTTAGCCAAGATCCTGTCAGGTGTGAGGGAGGAGGAGTTCTACGAGCTAGCGATTCCCCGCGAGAGGCTGAGCTGGCTCCCCAAGGTCAGGGAAAGGGGAGTGGTAGCCTCACTCGGTTGGGGACTGGCACCCACGGCATCCATATTGACGGAACCGGACTTCCTCGCCGCATCCGAGCCTGTCTTCAGGGAGGGTTACCTCAGGGACCTGTTGAATCCACATGATGACTTCGGTTCCTCCTTGACGGCGGCTATGAGGGTCACAAGGACGCTCAAGGACAAGCTAGTCGTCATGAGCGACGTGAATATTGGATTGGAGGGCGTTACCCACGTTGCCCCCGGGGACGATTTCACGATAAACCCCGACAGGGAGGAGCTCTTCCTGCTAGCTGATAATCTCCCTAAGGAGCTGGATTATGAGCTGGAGGGCCTGGGAGAAGTTACGAGGAACTGGAATAGGCTTGATGAAGCGACGGTGATCATAGTTAGAACCAGTAGGGGCCTAGGTAGGGAGGAATTCAGGGTAGCGAACCGCCTAAAGCTCGTGATCACTGCGACCCATGGCCTCGATCATATAGACTTGTCAGAGGCGAGGAGAAGGGCTGTGATAGTTGAGAGGGCTCCCGTAAGGGCTAGAGCCGTGGCCGAGCTCACTCTGGGTCTCATCCTTGATCTAGCTAGGGGCATCAGCTTGGGCGACAGGAGGATGCGGGAGGGGATGTGGGCCAAGAGGAGGTTGAAGGGATTTGAGGTATCCGGGAAGAGGGTCGGCATAATATCGATGGGCATAGTGGGGTCGGAGATAGCCAATTTGCTCAGGGCCGTGGGAATGGAGGTCAGCTTCTACGACAAGTACAAGGACGGAGGGAAGCCCTTGGACGAGTTGCTCAGGGAGAGCGACATAGTGGTCCTAGCTTCCCCTCTCACCGAGGAGACGAAGGGAATGATAGGGAGGAGGGAGCTCTCCCTCATGAAGGACGGCGCTTACTTGGTTAACGTCGGAAGAGGAGAGCTCGTCGATCTGGATGCACTAATAGATTCCCTAGAGAGCGGGAAACTCGCAGGAGCGGCCCTTGATGTGTTCCCCAAGGAACCGCCATTCGGAGAGGATTCCTACGAGAGGTTGAGCCATCTGGACAACGTGATCCTGACGCCCCACATAGGAGGGAACACGAGGGAATCCGATAGGAGGATAGTGAGGGAGGTGCTCGGGATCCTTGCCAAGTGGTTCCACGATTAGCTTCATCCCAGGTCCCGTCAACCCGAGTCCGGAGG
>JACXSR010000140.1:0-3217 GCA_035319845.1 Thermoproteota archaeon | reverse complement strand
AACGCGGGAAAAGAAAGGTAAATTATTGCCTCTCCATGGTTAGCTTGGCATAGATATAGGCGATGGTCATGGAGATGACCATGATCACCGTGGTCAGGGCGTTGAGTTCGGGACCCACGCCTCCTCTAGCTGACTGGGACCATATTATCAGGGGCAGGGTCTGGAACCCGGGGCCTGTGGTAAATGCGGTCTTAATGAAGTCGTCGAAGGAGAGGGTGAATGCTATAAGTGCGGCCGCGATGATGCCGGGCATCGAGAGGGGTAGAGTTATCTTGAGGAATGTCTGGACCTCGTTCGCTCCTAAGGTGAGTGATGCTTCCTCAAGAGACCTATCGAAGCCGGCCAATCTAGCCCTCACCACGACATAGACGAATGAGATATCGAACGCTATGTGGCCCAAGAGGACGGTCAACCAACCTAGTTCGTAACCCGAGAACTTGTAGAAGAGGAGCAGGGAGAGAGCCTCGGCTATCTCCGGTATTATTATGGGAACGTAGAGCAAGCTGTCAATGGCGCCCTTTCCCCCCACATCTAACCTCACCATCCCGTAGGCTGCGAGTGTGCCCAAGAACAGGGAGACTAGCGTTGTTATTACCGCGACATTAAGGCTGTTGTAGAAGGCCACCCACACAACTTTATCCTCTAGGAGGACTTGGTACCACTTGAGAGAGAACCCAGTGAACTGCCCTAGCGTCCTAGACTCGTTAAAGGAGAATACGATCACAATTATGATCGGCACATAGAGGAAAGCGTAGACGAGGGCCGAGTAGAGGCCCATCAGTTTATCCCTCAGACTCATGCTCATATCTCCAACTCACCTACCTTCCTCATGTAGAGTATCAGGGTGATCAGGACCACGGCTATGTACAGTATTGAGAGCGCGGCGCCGCGCCACCAGTTGTGGAATTTGAGAAACAGGTCCCAAGTTAGGGTCCCTATGGTGGTGACACTGACCCCTCCGAGCATGGAAGGGACGATGAACTCTCCTATAGCCGGCACGAACACCAGTATCGTCCCCGAGGCTATCCCAGGCTTCGAAAGCGGCAAAGTCACCTTCAGGAACGTCTTGAATGGGGAGGCACCGAGGGTATAGGATGCCTCCAGCAGAGATTTGTCGAGCTTCTCCAAGTTGGCATAGAGTGGTAGGACCATGAAAGGCAGGTAATCGTAAATCATACCTATTACGACCGCCTCGTATGTGAACATCATCTTCAACATCGTGAAGATGTTCATCAGGGCATAGGTCCTGAGGAGGAAGTCCACCCAGTACGGGACCATGACGCTGACCACAAGGAGGTTCTTCCACTTCTTGGGGGCCTTCACGGCTATGAAGTAGGCCACGGGGTACGCCATCAGTATGCTACCCACCGTCGTTATCGCAGCTAGGACCACCGAGTTGTAGAAGACCTTCAGGTAGACCCATCTCAGGGCCTGCTGGTAGTACTTGATGGTGAACTCCCATGTGATCACCCCCCTCCTCCCTATGAACCCGAAGCTGTAAAGTATCGTGATCAGGAACGGGGCGAAGAAGTAGATGGTCAGGTATATGAGAGGGGGACCGAGCACAAGCAGGGCCACGAGGAGCTTGTATTTCCTGATGAAATCTATGAGGGACTCCATCCATGACATGCTAATCGGCCTCCAGCTCGAAGACTCCAGCCTCGTCACCGGAGTCCCAGCCTATCTTGACAAGGTCACCCTCCCTGAGCTTCCTAGCCTCCGGGTGTGTCGCCGGAACGTTTACCTTCATCTCGGTATCGTCTAGGGTGACCATGACTATCAATACATCTCCCTTGTACACGATCTCCCTGATTTTACCCTCGAACGCATTCTCTGCTCCCTCGGCAGCCCTACCAACTCTTATCCTCTCGGGTCTGAGGCTAACAACGACTCTCTTACCGCTCGAAATGTCCGAAACTACCTTCACCACCCCGAAACCTGTCTCAACGGTCCCATCCCTCAGGGTACCTTCGAAGAAGTTGGCCTCCCCTATGAAGTTGGCCACGAATTTGGTCCTCGGTTTCTCATAGACCTCATAGGGAGTGCCCACCTGCTCGACCCTGCCCTCATGAATGACTGCTATCCTATCGGACATGACGAGCGCTTCCCCCTGATCGTGGGTGACATAGACGAAAGTGGTTCCCACGGTTCTTTGGATTCTCTTGAGCTCCAACATCATGTGCTGCCTTATCTTTAGATCGAGAGCGCCCAGTGGCTCATCTAAAAGGAGCACAGCTGGCTGGGTCACCAAGGCCCTAGCTATGGCAACCCTCTGTTGCTGACCACCGGAAAGCTGGCTCGGCTTCCTCTCCGCGAACGTCTCGGGAGGCATCTTGACGAGTTCTAGGGCTTCATATACCCTCTTCTTTATCTCATCCTCAGGGAACTTCCTTAACCTAAGACCGTAGGCTATGTTCTCGAACACTGTCATGTGTGGGAAGAGGGCGAGATGCTGGAAGACCATGCCTATGTTCCTTTTGTAGGGCGGGAGGTTGGTGACATCCTTCCCCTCGAGTATAACGACGCCCTCATCGGGCTTCTCGAGACCGGCGATTATCCTGAGAAGGGTGGTCTTCCCAGAACCGCTGGGACCAAGCAGGGAGAAGAATTCGTTCCTCTTTATCTCTATGTTGACGTGATCTGATGCCACAACCTTCCCGAATCGCTTAACGATGTTACGGAGAACGACCATATCCTCGACTTCAGGGGTGATATACTCAGCCTTCTCCATCATCTCCATCTCCGAGTCCCAGTAGGGGCTTATATTTTGATTTTTCGGATGTCTGAGGCTCTACACCTTCGGGAAAAAGAATTAACGGATAGGTTCGAGGCTCAAGGATCGCAAAAATCTGGGAAGTGGATGGTTGGAGAGAGGAGATTCAGGAGAGCCCGAGATCCCTCGATAACTCCAACCTGTCTAGAGTTTCCTTGAGCGGTACACCCTCTTTATCCCAGCCCCTCAACTGGTAGTACTCGTCGAGGGCCTTCTCATATTCTTCCCTCGGGAGCCTCACTCCCTTTATCGGACCCTTAGTGTGGGCCTCCTCGAAGAACCTGTCGGGTGGATAGTCGTCCTGCCTCTTGAAGCCCGCTCTCACGTTGTAAATCCTCGAGAGGTTCCATATCCTCTCCCCGACCTCCTGCAGATAGGACTCCTTGAAGTCCACATCCAGCGTGGCGCTGAGCAGATCGGCCATCTCCCTGTATCCGACTATCC
>JACXSR010000105.1:0-3277 GCA_035319845.1 Thermoproteota archaeon | reverse complement strand
CGATCAGGGCCCCGAGCTCCTCCCTAGTAAGGCCCTCATCCCGAGCCTTCAGTGAGAGTATCTCCCTTATTATGGCCCGTCTGGCCACCTCCGACCAATTCACGCTCCTGTACCTCTTCATCAACTTGTGGAGCCAGTCCGGCACGCTGAGAGTTATATTTGCCATATGTGAGATATGTGAAATGCGGATAAAAACGTTGGCCCCCAAACCAAGCTAGTCCTAATACTTGGAGCGGGTCAGCAACTCGAATGGACAGATCATACATCTACTACCCCGTGGCTATGCAGTTCATAACGCTGCTCTTCCTGTTCCTCCTAGTGGCCTCTCTCACAGGGAGCACTGTGAACATTTCGGTCGCGAGCGGTGGTTTCCTCGTCGCCGGTGATGATGATCGGGTGTAGAGGCGCGCCTCCCTCTCCATCATCCCCATCGCCCGGTGGTACCAAATGGAAATGTGGTACTCGACTCAAGGACAGGTGGGCTGCGAGCCATCGCGAGCGCGAGGGCATCCCCGCAGATGGTAGTGAGCTGCGGGCATTTTGACCACCCGACCGTGGATGCATTGGTAACCCTTTTATGACTCCCTCCAGGTAGTAATGATGGGACTACCAATGGGTAAGTACGTAACCGTGTCGGTCAAGCTGCCGGCGGAGGTCAAGAGGAAGCTGGAGGAGCTCGGAATAAAGCCCTCCGAACTGCTGAAGAGGGCGATAAGGGAGGAGCTCATGAGGAGGGAGCTTGAAGAGATAGAAAAGGAGATAGAGAGGAATAGAGATCTCCTGAACAGACTATCCAAGGATTTCGTGGTCAGATCCATCAGGGAGGACAGGGACTCGAGATGAAGCTCGTCTTCGATGCGTCCTCCATATTCGAGGCGATCCTCAGGGGGAGGGTGAGGGTTCTCGGCGGGAGCTACACCCTAGACCTGGCCAAGTACGAGCTGGGAAACGTGCTCTGGAAGAGAGCGAGGGAGGATGGGGAGTTCATCAGGCTAATGGGCCTGATAAAGAGGGTCCTCGGCGTCATGGAGGTCACCAGCCTGGAGTGCAGGGAGTCTGAAGTTCTCAAGCTCGCCGAGGAGTGTGGGATAACATTCTACGATGCTTCCTACGCTTTCCTAGCGATGGAGCTCGGCGTGCCGCTGGTCACGGAGGACGGAAGGCTGAGGAAGGGGGTGGAAGGGAGGGTCGAGGTCATGGAGCTGTCGGATCTCTAGGCGATGCCCTATACGCATACATGCGTTAAATTTGAATAGGACGATCGTATTCACGTTAAGGGATTCCGTGGATTGGCTCGAGAGGTTATACGAGTATCTGCCTTGGCCAATGAAGCCCGGAGAGGAGAAAGCCGAGAAGAGATTTAGTTCAGCGGTGAAATTCTTCTCCTCATTGCTTCAGCATGAATCCCTCGGAGGAATCCGGAAGGAGTTCGTTAGCGTGTTGGATGTCATGAGCGGAACTGGAATAGGAGGAGCAGCGGCTGCCAAGGCCTTCGTAGACGGGGGATTCAAGGTAAGGTTAGTCGCGTTGGATAAGAGGAAAAGCGACCTCTCTTACGTTGACAAGTGGTTGGAGTTCGCTGGGATCCTTGATGAAACGGAACTTGAGACGGTGGTAGCAGATGTCGAGGAACTTCCCCTCAAGGTGCATGGGAAGTTCGATCTGGTCCTGATATGGGGTTCTAGCATGCCCCACCTAATCCCTTGGACGGCCGCTAAGGTGCTGGCTGGGATAAGGGAGGTAAGCAGTTCCGATGGCGTCCTGACCGTGGAGCAGTGGGACATAGCTGGCACCCTACTCATCAGGAACCAGTTCAGGCACATCCTCCTGGAAGGAGGAATCGATGATGAGGGCTCCGGAATCCTGTCATTTCATCTGGGCTATGACCCCTTCAGGGGAGTGGAGGAGAGGGCCTACTACAGGCTGCCTGGGATGGAGTTCCTACTCAAGAGTAAAGTGCACCTATGGAGCCTCAGCGAGTTAGCAACGATGATCTGGATGTTTTACGAGAAAATCGATCTGAGGGAACAGGAAGGTGGGAAGATGGTAAGGCCCGTTCTAGTAGCTTGGAGGCCCAGGAAGGTCGCAGTCCCCTATAGTGAGTTATCGTACCCCTTCGACACAGGTTCATCCACCTGATTCGCAGGCCCTTCAGCGCGCCAACTCCCAGTACGCGCGGGACCTGCAATCGTATGGCTTTTTCACGTGCCGGCATGAGCGATTTCAGCTACCATCTCCAAGCTTGGATCGCCGAATTAAATTGTGGACTACCTCAGATTTCCTTGGGATCCACCCTGACAAGGCCCGGGACCCTATCGTAAGCCTCATCAAAGGAGATCACCTTGCCATCCAAGTAGAGTGCAGTTGCGGCGTAATGGGAGTCGAAGAACGAGAGACCCACCCTCTCCCTGAGTCGAACGCTTGTTATGACTATTTCCGGCGTCAATGGGACGAAATTCACGTTGGGCAGGGTGAGGAGAGCCGCCATGATCCTCAGAAGTTCGGGCTCCCTCCTCTGAGTCCTGTATATGAGTTCCATCTCCAGCAGGGTGATGCCCGAGAGATCGACCTTCAGCTCGCCGTTCCTCAGCTTCTCAAAGACTCTCACAGCAGCATCGTGGTTCCGATCCTCCTCGTTCATGTAGGCGAATATGACGTCGTTCTCCATGAGGACCATGTGTACCTACCTCGCTTCCCCTTCAGCCAGAGCCTCGGCCTCCTTCCTGAGCTCCCTGAAAGGCTTCTTAGTGTTGAAAGAGCCCTTAAGCACCTCAAATGGATCCTCTGGAATGGGTACTATCTCTATCCTGTCACCCACGTCGATCAGGAGGACCTTCCTTCCAAGGATCCTCCTCATCCTCTTAGGTATGGTGATCCTGCCCTTGTCATCGAGTTCCACCACGCTCATATGACATCCTCGAAGTGGGAATATAAAAGGGTAAAGGAATATGAGTGGGATTAACATCCTTGCTTCTAGCATAGCACCCACCAAATTACCCAGTTGCCCGAGAATTGCACGGAATCCTTGACGGCCTATGATGCGGTGATCGAGGAAGATCAGACCTGTAAGCGATTAAATCTCGAGATTGGCAATATTGCGGGTCATCAGAGCTAGCCATTGGGCTGGAAACGGGACCAACGCCCCTCGATCCATGCGAAATGGATTTAGCTGTAGAGGAGGGGGCCATGAATATCCTACTCGAATTCACCCACGGGGATGGACTGAAGCGACCACGCGGCATCGAGGGGAGGAATGCGCCTGATGAAGGTGGTGAAT
>JACXSR010000084.1:0-3285 GCA_035319845.1 Thermoproteota archaeon | reverse complement strand
AGATAGTGGCCAGCAGCCTCAGACTGATACCTTATTGGGGGAACGCCGTGAATTCCCTGATATACGCGCTAACCCTTTTGACCCTCGCTTACCTGGCTGGGAGGGGGAGAAAATGAGGGGAGTGATGCTGGCAGCATCCATAGCATTGATCGTCCTGCTGGTGGGATACATGGCCATAACCTCCAGTTCTTACGAACAGATATCTCAACTCTCCAGATACAGGAAACCCACGATGGTCACTATCAGGGCGCTTGTGGCCGATATCAAGACCCTACCCGAGAAGGATCTGATACTCTTCATATTACAGGACGAGAACGGGAGCAAGATCTACGCGTTCTACGGCCTCACCAGATTCATCAGCCAGTATGGGGCCCCGCCCTCCCACTCAACGGTGGAACAGGAAGTCATCATTAGAGGGATGTTCTACCCCGAGAGGATGGGGGATGTGCTGGGGAAGATGGAGATAAGGGAAATTCTGCAGGGATGCCATAAGGCCTACGAGGCCCCTCCGGCCACGGGTGGTTGAGTGTTGCTCGAATTCAGAGACGTGTGGAAGGGCTTCGGGAACGGATACGTGGTGAGAGGAATCTCCTTCAGCCTCGGCAGAGGAGAGATGGTAGCGATAGTCGGACCCAACGGCTCGGGGAAGACCACTGTGCTCAGACTCGCCTCTGGGCTCATAGCCCCATCCAAGGGGAGGGTTCTGGTGGAAGGCAGGGATGCCAGAACCCCGGAGGCCAAGGCCCTCCTCGGCTACGTTCCCCACTATCCACCTCTATATGGAGATCTCACCGTGAGGGAGAATCTACTTTATTACGCTGGCCTCTACGGATACACTGATCTATCCAACGTCGATCCAGTCGTGAAGGAGCTGGGGCTGAGCGCATTTATGGATCGCAGGGTTGCAGAGCTGAGCTATGGGTGGAGGAAGAGGGTGGATATGGTTAGGGCGCTTCTCCACGACCCGCCCCTCCTTCTCTTGGACGAGCCCCTCTCTGGGCTGGACGACAGGGGCAGGGAGTGGTTAATCGGGTTTCTCGACCGAGCCGTGTCCGAGGGGAAGACGGTCGTTGTGACCTCGCCGAGAGCTGATGTGGAACTGGAGGCGAAAGTTTATCAGATCAAGGAGGGGAAACTAAGTGCTCTTACAGGTTAAGAGAATCCTATGGAAGGATCTAAAGTTGGAGGCAAGAAATCTCCCTGAGCTGGGGGGAGCTGCCATATTTTCCATTGCGGCATCGAGCCTGCTGGGTTTTTCACTTAGCAGACTGCCAGTTGAGGATCCCTTGCCCTTGGCAGGGACTGGGTTAATGCTGATAGCTCTCTTCCTATCCGTCTTCACATCTGTGATGACTGTTGTGAGGGAAGAGGATCTCGGGACGCTGGATGGAGTCAGGATGTCCCCTGTGGGACCCATGATATTCTTTCTAGCGAAACTCATACTTGCATTCATCCTCCTAGAGGTCCTCCTCACTCTCTCATTCGTGACCACCGTGGGCCTCTCTGGATGGACTGAAGGTGCGATCTACCTCTACTCCTTGGTGGCCTCCTCTGGGGTCTACCTATCGTCCATATCCGCACTCTCATCCGCTATTTCAGTGTATTTGAGGGCGAGAGGGGTGCTCCTTCCCACCATGATCCTCGTACTCAGTCTTCCGGTCATTCAAGAGACACTTTCCTTCCTCACATCTGGAGACTACTCATTCGCCGTTATCCTCGCGATATCGGGCATCCTGTTTTCCTTGATAGCCTCTTGGTTAGCTGGCTACATTCTGGAGGTGTGAGCTATGAGGGTGAGCCATCAGAACATCCTAGCCATCGTCATCGTGCTGACATCCGTGAGCATAGGCCTCCTCGTCTCGTTTGGTGGTAAAAGCGCAGCCATACAGATCTCGGCGGGTGAGCTGGACAGGCAGCTCAAGGAAGGGACTGTGGCCGTCATGTTTTGGAGCGAGACGTGCTCCTCCTGCGAGCTGATGAGACCTTACTGGATGCAGGTAGAATCCTCTCCACCTAATGGAGTTAGGGTTACGGATGTTCCACTTGTCCCCGGCAAGACGGATCGTCTGTTTATGGAGTATAAGATCACGGAGACCCCTACATTCCTAATTCTCAAGGATGGCGCTGTGGTGGATAGGATAGTTGGCGCGGTGCAATCTGAAGATCCAGCCCTTTACTTCAGGAGGTGGATAGAGTCGACGGTGGAAACGGTGAAGACGCCCAGCGAGTCGGCTACGGGATGGGAACCAGCAACACTGGCCTTGCTACCAATCTTAGGAGCGTTGGTTGCCCTGTCCCCTTGCTCAGCTCCCATCGTGGCAGCTTACGCCACCATGGGGAGGGTGAGGGGAAGGGGCGATTATGCGATTTGTCTGGGTTCCTCCTTCGCCGGAACCATGGTACTCGGGTCCTTAATGGTGATCGCAGCTTCTTTCGTCGCAGGTCTCATTAGAGGACTCACCTTCGCGTTAGCAGTGGCTGCCATAATGTTTGGGGTGCTCACCATATTCACCGCCTCGGAATCGTGCCCTCTACCAGGTCAGAAGGTGAGAGGACTCTTATCATCCGGCCTACCGGCAGCATGCTTCAGTTTTGGTCTCGTATCCCTCCAGTGCAGCTTGCCACTGCTCGCTGGCTACATAGCACTCATCAGCGCCACCGGTGATGTGATCGCCGGGGTCGCTGGCGTGGCGCTGCTCGCTCTCGGTATGGCAGCCGCCCTAGTGGCCTCCCTCTACTTGGCGAAGAGGGCAACTGGTGCCTTTTCTAAGGCTATGAAGAACCCAGCATGGTTGGAAAGGGTGAGCGGCGGCCTACTAGTTGTCTTGGGGGTTTATCTCCTGATAGCGGGGTGAACTCATGCATTACACCGGGATACTTGCCCTTATTGGAGGAGCGGTCCTCCTAGGGGATGTGGTACTCTCCTCCCTCAAGAGGAGAGTGGTTAAGATCGGGCTCGCAGCCCACGCGATCATACTGGCCGACTGGCTTCTCTACGTCTGGGCCTTCGTAACCCAGGATTACACGCTTAAACCCGTCTACGAGACATCGTCAATGGGGCTTCCTCTAATCTTCAAGATAGCCTCGAGCTGGTCCAGCGGAGGAGGCAGCCTCTTCCTCCTGACCACAGTCTTGGCCATCGTTACCCTCATCCACAGGAAATACCACGAGGACCCGATACTGAACGCGGGATATGACGCGCTTATACTCTCATCACTGGCACTGGCCTTCCTCAACGGGGCCTTCGAATCCTTCCACGGTGTGGTGGCCACGGGGATGGGCCTC
>JACXSR010000144.1:0-3305 GCA_035319845.1 Thermoproteota archaeon | reverse complement strand
CTTGTACGGCATCCGGTGTCACGGCCCTTTCCTTCAATACTTCCTAGGAGGGAAAGATCAAATTGATGAGCGCCATGATAAGCCCTACGGGACAGCGAGAATCCTGAAGTCAGCTGACTCTACCTCAGGAGGACCCACTTCTCCCTCACATGGTTCTCCTCGGGATCGAACCCCAGATCGATGAGCTTCGCCCCCATCTCGTGATCCTCTAGGGCCGCGAACATGATGTTCGTCATGAAATGGGAGGGAGCCATCCCAGAATCCACGAGCTCTATGGAGGATTCGAGTACTGACACGCCGTACATGTCCAGAATGAGCTCATCCTCACTGACTTCAGTGATCGCGATCCTCTCCATGTATCCCATCCTCTCCAAGAACTTGGCCACCTCCACCAGGGTGTCGAGGGGGTCCTCCCCTCGCGTGATGTATCCCTTCTCCTTAGCCCTGCGGTAGCAGATCCTCCCGACTTCCCTAAAGATCTCTTCAGTGGCCTCCTTCCCGAATCTCTCATTCAGGGTCCGGCATATACCGTAGTTTATCAGGTCCAAGAAGACGGGATCGACGGGCATGCCATTCCCGCGCGGGATCACCTATTAAACTTCGAGCAGAGCGGTGAGTTATAAGGTACCACCCGCTAGTTTACGGGGATAGGATGAGGTGGGTCACCCGCTCCTTCCCGGGCGTTGATAGGACGGCTTCCGCTTGGCTCATAAGGAAATTCGTCGATCCCGAGGCCGAGTTCACCTTCATAGACTGGCCTGAACAGGAGCTCAGGCCTGAGCACGGGATACCCTTCGACATAAAGGGCGTGGAGCACGGGCACAGGGATGGGAAGTGCACCTTCGAGGTCATAGTGGAGAAGTACTCGATAGATGACCCTTACGTGAGGCGACTAGCGGAGATAGTTCATGCCGCTGATATAAGGGGAGAGGAGGACAGGGCTCCGGAGGCGAGGGGGATAAAGGCAGTCCTGAACGGTCTGAGGTTCGTGACTGGGAGCGATGAGGAGACGCTGGAGGTGGGGATGATGATATGGGAGGCCCTGTACGCGCACTTCAGGGTGGAGGATCTGAAAAGAGAGATGCAGGATGATCTGGAGCCCCTACCCAAGACTGAGAGGCTTCGTCTCCTGAGGAGGATCTTGGCAGGTGATCGACTGGGCGATTAGCATTAAGCGCTTGTCCCTTGTCCGCAGAATTCGGGCGGATCAGGTTCCCACTCGCATGGACCTTCTCAGAAAAATCAGGACCTCCTCCTCAGCAGGAGGAGGATTAGGATCAGGCCGAGCATGGCGGCAACTCCACCCATTGCCCAAGTCAAGGGGTAAGGTTCCTCGGTCACCGTCTGGGTGATCACGACGTTAGTGATCTGGGCACTCTTGGTCGAGATCGATTGGGCGCTCTCGGGCATCGTGGTGCTTGAAGCCTCGCTTTCCCATGTAGGCTTGGCCGTCGTCTGTTGACTGGATGCGCTCGTCTGGCTTCTCGTGGAGGTAGCCGTTTTTCTCACGGTCAACGAGATTGGGGACCTCTCCTCAACGCCCGCCTGGTAGGCGACCACCTCCATGTCGAAAGTTCCGAAGGAGAGGGGGTGAGTGAATATCTTCAGCTTGTAGCAGTCCCCGCTCTTGCTGAATATGTACCTATATCCGACCGGCAGTTTCTCCACCCTGAATTTGGGCGAATCGATGGACGGGCAGACGTCAAAGGAGGCCACATCCCCGGCGTCGACCTCCTGGCTGGGAGGGCTGATGGACAGGCCCCTGACCTCTGTGGTGCTCGTTATCCACTTCACAGTCCCCGAGGAGTACGAGCGAGATGTCGATCGCGTGGAGGTATTCCCGGGTGGGACGAATGTGAATTGGGTCATGGATACGGACTGGCTACTCGACCGGGTATTGGAGGGAGGGGGCCTCAGCCTCACGACGACCGTTTTCCTCACTTCACTGCTGGGACCATTTTCGGGTGACGCTCGAAAGTATACCTCCAGCCTGATGGCGAGTCCCTCGATATAGTAGTCGGGTGTGGAAATCATGGCAGCGGAAGAAAGTTCTCCCTCCGATCGTCTACCGGCCACCGATCCTGCTGGTATATCATCTTCATTGGGTACGGAATCCGGACTTAAGGATTCTACTCTTGCTCCCACTACGTATACACCCGGCTCCTTGACCCTCGTGAAGAGCCAGAGCTCAACTGATGATCCAACATCGATGGATAATGAGGCGGGTATCCTGTCTCCCTCGTAGAGAGTGAAGCCCCCGTTCGGATACCTCACCTCAAGTACTATCCTCGGGGGAAAATCAGCTACTATGAGCTCACTGGTGATGGTGTCTGTGTTGGAGACATGGACGGATATAGGCCAAGCGGCGATCCCTACTAGAGAATATGCCACCGCAATTATCAGGAGGAATACGAGGAGGGACCGGATCATGGATATCTAAATTTAGTAAACGAATACATAATATAAGCTTTAGGATAAATTTCGCAGGTTTCTGAACCATATCATTTCTAAAGCGTGATAGGAAGGTGAAGTAGACGATTCTCAAGCCCCCGACATCCCCGCTCCAGATTTGACAGGCTATCGATCAATAAACGTCCCGCTGGAAGATTCGAACTCGATGGTTGACGTATACGCCATTCTCTAGGTAGCTCCGCGGCCTCTCCTAGATGAGAGCGTCTCTCTGAGCCAATCCCAGAGAAACTCCCTAGCGAACGCCAGCGAAGTAATTCCAAGGAGGAGAACGGTAAGGTGAACGATGCTCATGACGATGAGGGACGCGAACATGCGACCTAGCTCCTCCGCGAAGGGCACCCCTGAAAACAAGGAGGAGAGGAGAGATGGGAGGACTATCAGGATTGAGGATGTTACCGAGAGAAAAGATAGCTCGACAGCATCTTCCAGATCCCTTCCTACAATGAGAAGTGGTGAGATGAGGGCAATCAAAGCTATGTAGGTGGAGAAGCCCATGAGCCCCCTGTGGTGAGCCCACAATATGAGGTCTATCAGTCCCCCTGATATCAGAGCCACGCAGGCCCTCAAAGCGGGGTCGCGCCCCCTCACATGCGTTACTGTCTCCCCAGCCAGATAAACACGATGTTCAATTTTTCACCGCTTGAGCTGCCTAACCGTATACTGGTTCCTCGTTCGAGGATTTCATATCACCACGGATCTCTGGGGAATTATCGCGGGATCTTCCAGTCCATTACAATGGACTGGAAGGGTACTCATCAAAAAGGAGAGGAGAGGGGATTAGGAAACCGGCTCGTCCCTGTCACCGAAGACTATCGAGCGCAGCATCCCGAAGA
>JACXSR010000118.1:0-16309 GCA_035319845.1 Thermoproteota archaeon | reverse complement strand
CACTTCGGGAAGGCGGACAAATCCAAGTTACTGAACAACTGACGGATGGCACCTTGGTATCTCTAACGTAAGGGAGGGAGTATCTAACCATCCAACCCTCTCTACCAATGGGGTAGGTCTATCTCTACGATTCCCTAGCTGTGCCTTCTCTTCCGCGCGTCCGTATGTTCTATTTCACCTCTATAATCAGGCCATTCCAACTGTTCCTCACGTCGGAGATAAACAGTTAGGGTTCACTACACCTACCCCAGCATCCGCAGTAACTGTAGTAGGGGCGTGGATCTGGCTTGACTATCCCGGTAAACCCTCGTCACCCATCTTGAGTGATGACCCGGCTCTGTACTTAACTTGCCACCTAGGCCAGCTTAGGGTAAGGTTGACTGAAAGCTTATTATCCTCACTAGAGTAAAAGGAGGGGGAGAGGAGGCCGGGGGTTACGGCCGTAGGGCTGAGGAAGGTCCGCCCACGACCCCAGCACCGCCTCCCCGCAAGGGGATGCCCCGAGAGGGGCAGGAAGGCCCACAGAAACGACACGTCCCTCGGGAGGTGGCGATGAAGCCGGTGAGGCAGAGGACCCCGAGGGGACCGGTGAAACGGGGTCCCGGCGGTGTGCAAGCCAGTTCCCGCGATGAGCAGCTGGGGCAAGCGGGAGGTAGGCGCTCAGCCGAATCCCCCCAGTACAGAAGGCGGACTATGGCCTCCACTCCCCTATCGGATCCTCCGATATTTCCTCCAAAATAAAACAGCGTGTTAAGGGGCATTAGGTACTTGTAACTTAGGAGATACCCTTCCAAGCTGAGAGGAGGAAGGAGATCTTCCTATCAGTTGGGAAATCTTTAAATATGGGAAATTCGGGTATAGGATGGCGGGGTGAAGCAGCGGGGTGGGGCAGCCTGGTAGCCCGCCGGGCTCATAACCCGGAGGTCGGTGGTTCAAATCCACCCCCCGCTACCACTCCAGAATCCCGATGATTCCATGAGTAGGATACTTTGGTGAGGTTATGCGAAGCAGCTCTGCTGCTTACAATGTTTTCCCTCTCACCACAGGTTTTCGGTGAGGCTTGATCCTTCAGAGAGCATTAGCGGAGTTGGAAAAAGATTAGAGGGTTGAGGGGTCCACTACGGCCATCGGATATACTCCTTCCAAGGGAAACCGGACTTCATTCAATATTTTCCTTATGGATTCGGCGTCTGGAGACTCCCAGCAGCAGTAAATTCTCCTAATCAAACCATCCTCGGTTAATTGCACCCATGTGCTTATCCATTTGACTTCTCGGGTGGTGAGGTCCCTCACCTTCCTCCCCATCGCAGTAGCCGCATCAATTGATATCGGTTCGGCCATCTTGTGTACAGCTAGAAACTTCGGAATATTCATCACCTTTTGTGGGTCGAGATCCCCACATAGGATTTCACACAGGATCAAAAATGTGTGAAGTCCACTACGCCATCCTCTCCTCCTATTTAATACTTCCAGTAAATTAGATTTCTTAGTCTAAACTTTGACCCGAAGTAGCTTGTGGTGGCGTCGTCCGGACCTTTTAAGTCCTTACTAAGCAGGTATCTACTGTATGACTAAGATCCCAGGGAGACCATTCATCTTCAGGAGTGAGTGCGGCTTCATATTGGTGGTCGGGTTGCTTCCCAGTGAGAAAACATCCTTATCTGCCTTACCAGATCGAGTGGCCCTGATACCTACCGAATTAGTAGCTTCTCTAAGGCACCTAGTCATGGCATCGTTCAGGGCCTGCAGGGCCTTGGCTACTGAGAGGAATGTGGCTGAAGCATTTGCTTACGAGTTGGGAGCTTGTCTCACAGGTGTGAGGGAGGTGTCCAAGATCAGACAGGCTCTCACCTCCTTAGGTCCAAAGGTGCTCGTCACCATCTGCGAGAGTTTGGATGACTGCCTCGAGCCGTTAATGACTATGTTGGTATGGGGTTCTCGCCTTACCGATGTTGAGCCGAGATACATGCCGGGCAGCTTACCCTCGTGCTCGGGGAATATCGAAGCCCTTGCAATGGAGGAGGGGGCTATGTTGGAGCTGGATCGGTGAGGAATGGGTTACCTTTTAAAGAGTAGTAGTTAGAAGCGGGGGGATTGGGATGTCTTCCGAGGATTTCCTTCAGGCTAAGGCGGAGGAGCTGCTCAGTGAGTTAAATCAGGTGGTGACCCAGATATCCACCCTGAAGGCTGAACTGGCTTCTGTAGAGGAGGCACTTAAGAGATTGGAGAAGTTGAGTGATGTGGAGGAGGTCTTCGAGAGGGTTGGGGTGGTCTACGTTAAGAGGGACAAAGAGTCCGTGATAGTCGAGTTGAAGGCCACTAAGGAGGCACTCGAGTCCACAATAGGATCGTTGGAGAAGAGGGAGAAGGACCTCAGGGAGACCCTGAATAGGATGCTACAATCCTCGCAGGCTCAAGGTGGTTAAACTCCTTTATCCCCTTGTAGCTTGTCAGCCGGCTACGGGGTTAGCGGTCCCATCTTCATCCGATTACCATCGACCCCTAACTCGGTGCTTTCGATCCCCATCGGGATCATAAAGAGTGGTTCACTCGAGATAACTGAGAAGCGTGGATTCGAATGCTCTCTTTCCTTCTTTGGGTATCTGAGCTCCAGCTGCCATCTGATGGCCGCCTCCCGTGCCTCCAGCCTCCTTAGATGCTGTTCTCAGGAGTTCGTCTAGATTTATCTGTTTGGAGCTTCCCCTCCCTGTGAGTCTAGCTGATACCTTTATCATGCCCTCGTCGGTGTGAGCATATCCCACCACTATATCGGCCTCCCTTAGGGATTTGCTGAGTATAGATGTGATAGTTCCTATCATGGTGTCCTCAGCAAGGCCTTCATCTATGAAAGCAATCCTCCCGACGATTCTAGGCCTAGCGCTCCTCAGTACTTGGGCGATGGTCCTCCTGTACAACTGCTGGAGTTCAAGCGCATTGGTGAGTACCTCCCCTCTGAGGCCTGAGGCGAGTAGGGCCCCGACGTGACCACCACCCATTCGCCCGCAAGCGTTGAGTATCGTAGCAAAGCTACCCAAATCCCTGAGAGGGGAACCCTTAGGCTCCTTCAGATATATATAGACATTGCCCACCAGCGATTTAGCTTTCTCCAAGCTCTCCATCCTCTTAACCAGCTCGTTAGTCAGATCCCTCTTCTGATCCTCCGTCAGGTCCGAGAGAGTGGTCCATCTCTCCCCCACCTTTATGGGTATTCCTAAGGATTCCACTAGAGCTAGGGCACCGGCTGAGTTGTTGGACACCCCTTCTATAAAGGGATCCACTGTCCTCTCCAGAGACGCCACTAGGGGATAATCTGGACCTCCGAAGAGTCTGAGGTCTGGCCTCACCTCCACTAACCCGGACTCCACGGCCAGCTTCAGTATCTCCCCGTTAAGACCCCTGAAGCCATCATCCTCCTGAACATCGCCCAGAGCCCCTGTTATGGCCATCGGGGCCATGTCTGGATCATCCAGCATCTCGTAGTATAGCAAGAAGGCCACTCCGGCGCCACTGATCTCCCTATCACCGTCCAGTCCGGCCAAGAATGGGTTAAGGAGATTTATCTCTCCTACATCTCCCTCCGGGCGATGATGATCTACTATGAACGCCCTCCTTCCCAAGGGCGCTATGATCTCGAGGTCACCAGAACCGAGGTCGGAGAACAGGTATACCTCGTAAGGTTCTCTCCTCAGCCTGTCTATAAGGGACTCACTGATGTATTTGACGACCGTAAGGTGAAAGGGGACATTCAATTTCCTCAGGAGGGAGATCAGGATACCTGCCGAACTCAAGCCGTCCGCATCTAGGTGACTTATCAGCCTTACTGTACCCTCAAAAGAGTTGTACAGGTCCTGGGCAAAGGACCTGACGTGATCCCGGAACCGGCCTAAGTCCAAAGGCACCCCTTCTCATGAAGCGTAGAGTTCAGCCAGCTCAGGGCTGTAGCGCCAATCCGGCGGGAGTTTGCCCACCCTCTTGTAGTACTTGACCAGCCTGCTTATCTTGGACTCAGTGAGTATGAGCCCCCTCTTAGCGTGAAAGTCCTTTCTGTGCTCCTCCAAATGCTTTCTGATCTTGTATGCCTTGCTTATAAGGGCTAGGAGGTCCTCGGGTATAGGCGGAGCGGCACCGTGCTCCTCCAGTATCTGGGTTATCTTCTTACCGACGACCCTCTTCACGAGTGGAACCCCGTACTCATCTCTGAGTATCATGCCTATCTGGCTGGGTGGCACTCCCCTCTTGCCGAGCTTCACCACCAGCTCCTCTATCTCCTCCTTGGATAGGGGGACCCAGTCCAGGGGAGTCTCCCTTGGAGGCCTAGTCGACTCGGACTTGCCCTTCTTCCTGCTGTGCATCCTAGCCATTTGTTCACCCTTCAGCTCCCCATGACCTAGGTTCGTTTTTAAACAATTGCGCCCTCCCTCCCTGGAGGAACTGCCTGAGTTCCCTCACCGCCGCCCCCCTGTGTGAAAATTTGTCCTTCTCTTCGCCCAATTCACCAAAGGTCCTTCCTTCCGATCCCTCGGGGATGAAAATGGGATCGAAACCCCATCCACCTCCCCTAGGCTCGGTGGATATCTCACCCTTCGATTTGCCCACGAATGTGAGTAACTCCCTCCCGGTGTGCAGTGCTATTACCGACACGAACTCAGCTCTCCTATCCATGACACCGTACATCAGCTTTATCACTCCCTCGTTTCCAAGTTTCGAGAATACATAAGATGAGAAAGGTCCCGGGAAGCCCCCTAATGCATGGATGAACAGGCCAGCGTCCTCCAAGAAGAAGGGTTTAGGTAGATGGTCTGCCAACCATAAGGCTGATGTGATCGCCACCTCCTCGAGATTGTCTCTCTGAGGTTCCAAGTAATCCGCTTGGATCCAGTGAACCTCCACGATGTCAGAGAGCATTCTCCTAAATTCTTCATACTTGTGCCTGTTCGATGACACCAAGTAGAGGATCATTTGTACCTCCCTCTAGCCTCCACTTTGACCAGCCTGGCCAGCACCCTGTCGGCCAGCTCGCCGCACCTGCCGTATCCGCGAAGGAAGGATTGCCAGAGTGGTTCCCACTCATCCCTCAGGGATTTAAGGGATCTCTTGAACACGTAAAGATCCACAGCATAGTCCTCAATGCTGTGAGTGTACTCCGCCAAGCCGAAGTCGATCAGACATATCTCTCCGGACGGTGTCACCAGCGCGTTGAATGGAGTCAAATCGTTATGGGCTATGTGGGAGGAGTGAAGCTTGCAGGCCATGTCCCCGAAAATCTCCATTCTATCTGGGGTGAGTTCATCGGAGAGTCTCGCTCCTTCTATGAATTCCATCATCAGAGAATCCTCCCAAATATCTAGTACGGCCGGTACGCTTACCCCTCCCAGCCTGGCTCTCCTCATCAACCTAGCCTCCTTTCTAGTTCTCGCCCTCCGGAGGTGGATGTCTAAATCAGGGTGCCTGTACCCCTTCTTGATCCTCCTCTTCACGACCACCGGGAGTCCCATGAAATCAGCCCTGTAGAGCTCAGCCTCAGCCCCTCGATACAGCAACTCCATGTACTCACCTCCAGCCAAACTTTCCCCTCAGGGGAACAAAGGCCACATCTGTAATCCTCTTAGTAACCATTTTTCCTTTGATCTTCTCAACTAGAAGGAGTTCCTGACCCCAAAGCCCCGGAGTTCCCACTGGGATGACCATCTTGCCGCCTTCCTTGAGCATATTAAAGAGGGGCTTTGGAATATCGGGCGCCGCCGCGGTCACGAGTATCCTGTCCACCTTCACCCTCATGGGAACTCCGGCGCTACCATCCATGTTAAGCACATGGACCCTGCATGAGTATCCAGCTGCAATCAAGTTGTAGCGCGCGAGCGTGGCCAACTGGGGATCTATCTCGACGCTCACGACCGTGCCCCAAGTATGAGGCGGTTTCTCCGATGGAGCCACTATCTCAGCAACGGTGGCAGCGTGGTACCCGCTACCTGCCCCTACTTCCAGCACCATATGGCCTACATCTAAGTCCAGAAGCTCGTTCATCATGAAGACCATATGTGGAGCGCTTATGGTCTGACCCTCACCTATCGGAAGGGGTGTGTCAGCATAGGCCATGTCTCTATAACTTTCGGGAACGAACATGTCTCTCTTGACTCTCTCAGCAGCCTTTCTCACTTTCTCACTTCTTATAATCCCCAGCCTCACCAGCCTATCCACTAACGATTTATGGGGATCCATCCGTGAGAACTTATGCTCGAGGAAATAATAGCTTACGGGCATCCCAACATAACCGCTAAGCACAGGACCACACTTCAAGTAACCAAGGATGAGGAGATCACTCTAAGAGCGGATTGTGTTATAGGGGTCAGGGCCGACAAATCGGTGAGGGATCTCTCTCAGGAGCTCAAGTCTCACTTGCTCGAAGGTGGATCAGTGAGTATAGGTATATCGGTAAGGGAAATGGAGTTCCACCTAGAGGCGATGGGGGATCCGAGGCTCAGGCTAACTCACGCTAGGGATGTGGTTGTAAGGAAATCTGATTTCGTGGATGATAGAACTTTAGTCATCAGGTCTAGCGCCGCGGCAAGGGACCTCCCGAGGGAGATGGTGAGGGCCATGAGAAGGGCTGATGAGGTCATAGTCATGGAGATACTTTTCTGACCTAGTCAGCGAAATCCCTGAGCTGGTGGGTCCTTTGGCTTGATAATCTCCCTCAGAAAGGAGGTAGCATAGACTCCCCTCTCGAGGAAGAAGGAGAGAATCATATTATCCCCTCTTCCGAAAGATATCAGGGATTTGGCCCTCGCTAGGGCGACCCTCAGGTCCCCTAAGGCGCTTATCTCCGGGAGCTCTCTGAACAGGAACAGATCTAGGGATATGCCCTCCTCCCTAAGTATTCCCTTTAACGCCTCTGAAATCCATCCTCTCACTCTAGTGTAGGCTCCGGGGATAGGCAGGACTAGTTCACCCGATTCCGGGTATAAAGCTACCTCTCCGTTCTCCTTGACGACGAAATCTCCCTCCCTCAGGTCGAGACCTTCCATCAATCTCTTGGACAGGAGTAGGTTGAAAAGGTAGGACTGATAGGAATGAATGTAGAATCTGAGCAGTTCTATCCCCACCTCACTGGCCAGCTGCCTCAGGCTCCTAGCATGAGTATTGTATCCCTGCTCTGATAACATCGATGTGGCTGATTCTAGGTTCCTGAGGAGGAGGGCCTTGCCTATGCAGTGATTGTAGGGAGGTCTCACCCCGAACCTCTGGTAGGAGAAGAAGTTGGGGAACCTGACGGTTACGGAAGGGGGAACCAGCTTGACTCCTCGGATCACCACGGTGAAGTAGTTACCATCGTTCCTCCCCTTCGATAGGGGCTCGTGAAACCGGCCCACCGGCTTGATCCATACACCATTCCTGATCTCCTTGAGCCTAAACCTCCCCTCTAGTGAGAAGAATTGGAAGGTAATAGCTCTGGCGTCCTTTAGACCAGCGTATCTAACTCTACCACCCAATTCCCCGTTGATGAGGGAAGCCAGTTCCCTAGTCCCCATTTTAATGAATTTAGCGGCCACCAAGTAGTGGTAGGGGCCCTTCGACGGGAAGTCCTCCACACCCAAGAGAACGCGGGATGCTCTCCTGCCTAAGAGGACCTCGTCAACTATGAAGTCGCTGAGCCTCTCTTTTATCCTTCCACCGGTCCCGTCATCCTGAGTGAGGTAGGTCAGCATTCCCAGCTTTTCATCGAGATCAGGTACCTTCACCTGTAAAGCCTCAGCCTCCCGGTGACTCTATCTATCTTCTCGCCCTCATGTGGTCCTATTCCGACCGCAGTTGGAGTTCCGGGTTCAAGCTCGGTGAGGCCGGCGTCCCTTATTAGGACCGCGGGGAGGCCTCTATTCAAGGCCTCGTGGTAGACGCTCATGAGTTCATCCTCGCTTCCGACCTGCACCACTACCTTCTTGGCTCCCTCCTCCCTCCACATCCTGTAAACATCGGGCATCCTTCTCCTAACAATCTCCGCCGCCTCGAGTGATGCATGAGCTACCTGAACGGCAAGTTTACCGCAGCTCATTCCTAAGTCCTTCCTCACAACTATAACCTGCTTGTACCTCATGGGAGAACCCTCTCCAGCAACCTCAGATAATCGAGGGCCACGTGTCTCCACGTTCTAGATAGGGCCTTATCCCTACCCCTCTCGCCCATCTTCTCTCTGAGTTCATTGTCCGATAGGAGGAAAGTTATTCTTTCTGCCATCTTCTCTGCATCCCTCTCCTCAATGTAGCCGTCCACTCCGTTCTCCACGAGATCCCTGGCCCCACCCACGTCAGTGGTGATTACAGGAGTTCCAGCAGCCATCGCCTCCCTTATTACCAAACCATAGCCCTCATATCTGGCCGGATGAATGAGGAGATCAGCTGCTCTGTAATATTTAATTGTCTCATTGAACTTCTTGCGACCTAAAAGGACAATACGGTCCTTCACGCCTAGACGAGCAGCTTTCCCCTCTATGAGATCTCTGAGCGGACCCTCACCGATTAAGAGGAATTGAACGTCAACCATGCCCTTCCTCGTCAGCAAGGCAGCTATCTCCGGTATTATATCGAATCCCTTGGCTTCAATGAGAGCTCCGACTGATAGTATCAGTTTGGCCTGAAGGTCTAACCCCAACTCCTCCCTCACCTTCTCCTTCGGGGGAAGGGCTAGGAAGGGCTCTGGATCTATTCCCCCGGGTATGATCTCGCTCACCTCTATGCCCGTATCCCTGAGGCGCTCGGCCAACCAGCTGCTCACAGAGATGACGGCTAAGGCCTTAGAGGCAGATATCCTCGAGAGACGGGGAGAGACCCTAAGATCGCTGCCATGGAATGTGATCGTGTAAGGTACTCTGAGGAAGCTCGCCAGCCAAGCGGCCATCCCCGAGGTTATGGCATATTGAGCTAGGGCCACGTCTAGATCCTCCCTAGCGAGTGAGAATGCTGAATGGATAATGAAGGTGAACCCTCTGAGGCCTGGAACTCCGATCCTCGGGGACCTCCTCACCCGCTCTCCCCACCTAGATCTGGCATAGTGATAGGAGACGACGACCACATCGTGTCCCAAGGACATTAGTTCCCCTGCTAGGTATGTGGTGTATATCTGCACGCCGCCCACATCTGGATGGTAGGGCCCAACAAGCGCTATTCTCATCTGGGGGAGTCAACGGTCCAACTTGATAAAGACCAAGGTTTAATTCGAGGAAGTGGCGGAATAACTGTGACCTCCCATGGGGGTCAAGATAGGCGACCTGATAACTAAGAAAGTGGAGCTCAGGTTGAAGGATCTATCGGGAAAGAAGTTGGCCCTCGATGCATTCAACGCGATGTATCAGTTCCTAGCCAAGATAAGGCAGCCCGATGGAACACCCCTGATGACCAGCAAGGGAGAGATAACGAGTGTGCACTCGGGGATATTCTATAGAACTGCGAACCTGTTGAAGGAGGGGATAATTCCAGTCTACGTTTTTGACGGGGAACGGCCGGAATTCAAGGCTGAGACAGTTGAGGAGCGTATGAAGGTGAGGGAAGAGGCTGAGGAGAAGTGGAAGGAGGCCCTCCAGAGAGGAGATCTTGAAGAAGCTAGAAAATACGCCCAAGCTGCGTTGGTGGTCACCGATGAGATGGTTGAGGATGCTAAGCAGATCCTCCGACTAATGGGCGTTCCTGTCGTGCAAGCACCCAGTGAAGGTGAAGCGCAAGCCGCTTACATGGCCGCAAAAGGAGATGCTTGGGCTGCGGCCTCCCAAGATTATGATTCCCTACTGTTCGGCGCGCCCAAACTGGTGAGGAATGTCACCATCACCGGAAAGAGGAAGCTCCCAGGGAAGAACATCTACGTTGACGTCCATCCAGAGTTAATAGAGTTGAGGGAGGTGCTGAACAGCCACGGAATTACTAGGGAGCAGCTGATACTCATAGGAATCCTGGTGGGGACCGACTACAACCCCGGTGGTGTGAGAGGTATAGGGGTGAAGAGGGCCTTGGAGTTGGTGAAGAGATTTCCGAAGCCTGAAATACTCTTCTCCAAGGTGAATTGGGAGTTCGAGGTGGATCCTCAAAGCATATTCGAGTTCTTCTTGAACCCGCCGACCACTGACAACTACGATACTGATCTCAGGAGACCAGACAGGGAAGGTTTACTCAAGTTCATGGTGGAGGAGCATGAGTTCTCGGAGGAAAGGGTGAGAAAGGTCATAGACGAGGTCGAGGAGGCCTATAAAATGCTGGCTGGAGGAGGGCTGGAGGCGTGGTTTTAGCGCTCACTCCTCATCAGGTGTTAAGTATCTTCTCTCACCAGATATCTCTATAAGTAACTCTCCTTTCTTGCCACTGGCTGATGTAACGACCTTCCCCATTACCTCAAGCTTC
Source organism: Thermoproteota archaeon (assembly GCA_035319845.1). Lineage (GTDB taxonomy): Archaea > Korarchaeota > Korarchaeia > Korarchaeales > Korarchaeaceae > Korarchaeum. The sequence continues at coordinate 5,927 of JACXSR010000118.1, read as the reverse complement.
AGCAAGGCCTCCTCTATCTGAGAGAGGGAGACCCCGGGTATTTTTGTGGAGACCAGTTCATACAGGTCCCTGTCATTTATGACCTTCTTGCTCCTCACTACATCGTAGACGACTGTTATGAGGGGCAGGTTCCGGGACATTTAGCCCGCCCTACTCACCCTCTCAAGCTCGGCGCTGCTCACTCCTCCGATACCTTGTATGGCTTCCATTATCCTGTCGGTTATCCCATCTTCCTCCGGAGCTGTGAGTACCACGTTGAGAGCAGTTATCCCGAAGCCGATGGGTTTCTCCTCGTAACTCTCCAAGTTACCTCCTATGGAAGACAGGGCCTCCTTAAGGTCCTCAACCACTTTACTCGGTTCCACGGTCCCATCAAGGAGCACTCTCACCAAGGCCATTATCCTAGCCATCCAGATCACCTCACGGACCGACAAACCCGCAGTTGGGGCAGACATACTCGTTAGCTTGCTTCCTGCAGACCTTGCATCTCACTATGACGGCCTCCCCGCAGTTAGGGCAGCGGAAGGCTACGAACCCTTGCTCGTAAGTTACCTTCTTACCGCACGAGGTGCAGTAAACATCCTCGTCGGGAGGTACTAGGGTGAAGACTAGACTCTCGCTGGACACTTCATCACCGGTAAGGGCCCCGCCCCACGGTAATTTAAAGATGTCCCTAACTGGCCTGCGACTTGAACCTCTCCGTGAGGGTCACTAGGTAAGTCTTACCGTACTTCTTCCTCTCCACTACCTTTCTATCGACTAGATCCTTCAAAAGCCTGCTTATCTTTGGCTTGGAGAATCCAGTCAGCTCAGGGAGCTCCTCCTGAGATACCTCGCCTCTTTCCATCACGATCTCTATCAGTTTCCTCTCATCCATGGTGAAGAAGTCCATTAAGTCGGAAGGGCGCGGCCTAGGCCTCAACCTGTGGATCAGGATCGCTGCCATCAAACCAATAAGTAGACCTGTGAGGAGTGGAAGTGGACTGAGGATCTCCCTAACTATGAAAGAGGGTGACCAGCCCCCTGGAAGGGAGGGCTTAGTACCCCCTATCTCCCCTATCACTTCCACCTTGTATCCTTGAGACGTATATTTGATCGCTTCCTCCCTATCCAAGCTGTTACCTATTACCACTAAGCTCTTCACTTCCTTGAGGTGCTCTCTCAGGGCTGCTTCAAAGCCCTCGGGGGGTTTGCCGTTCATAGTGTAGATTATCGGGGCGTTCCTCTCCACCGCAACTGAGAGCGCCACCATATAGTAGGAGGAGTTGAGTCCATCTGCCAGCACTACGGATTCACAATCATTCCAGTAATACATGGCTAGGAGTAAAGACGTATCTAGCCTAGTCGCCCCCCCTATCCTACTGACTGTGACCCCCATTCCCCGGAGTTTTTCCTCGAACTCAATGGGGACTGCATTAGGGGCGCCTATTATGAGTATGCTCATACCCTTCCTGAACCTCATGAATCCGGACAGCAGGTTGAGGACCTCTCCCTCATTATCAGCTGTCAGATGCATCACCCACGATCCATGGGTTATACCGTAGGCCATTGCCACTGCCCAATCAGTGTATATGTCCCCTCTAACGATCACGGCATCGAAGTGAGCTGGCTGCCCAGAGAGGGGGATTAAGGGAATGATTAGGACAATCAGCAGGAGGATAGCGGGCCCGCCGGGACTTGAACCCGGGACCTCCGGCTCCGCAGGCCGGCGCTCTGATCCTTGCTGAGCTACGGGCCCGCCCATCATGGAACCCTCCAAGTGAGAGGAGATTGAGGATTGAAAAAGGTTAGTGGATCACTTCCTCACGAGCTTGGTCTTCTTCAGTCGGAGGTTCTTGCTCCTGCACCTCCTGCACCTAGTAGCACTTAAGGGATTCCTAGCGCCGCATTTCCTGCATATCTTGTATCCTAGCAGGGCTTTCATGGCTATACTCCTTTTGAACGGGTCTTCCACTGGCATTCCGATCTCCCAGCTAGGGGCATCGCAAGGCTTGATAAAACTTTATGCCTGTGGATCGTGGGATAGATCATGGGCTCGGGATTGAGGGAGAGAGTGCTTAGAGAGCTTAGTGGGCCGGAGGTGCTCCATATCAGAGAACTCTTGAGGAGATTGAATGTCTCTATATCCGAGCTTAAGCCCGTTCTGGAGGATATGGTAAGGGACGGCTTGGTGGAGAGGTTTTCCCACGGGGGATACACCTTCTACAGGATAACAAGTGAAGGCAGAGGCTTCTTGCTTCAAGTAGAAGCTGAGTCCAGATTCTCCGATGAAGAAGGGGAAGCGGAGGGGCCAGATACTGAAATGGATGAGGGTTCGGATTGGGTATTCGAGGGGGAAAATAAGGGTTCGGAAGGTGAGGATCAAGGGAGCAGGCCATTAACTTAGGCGAGCCCCCTCTCCTTCATCACCTTCTCCAGCAGAGGGGCTATTTCAAAGGGTGTCTTGGCTACCGGCACCCCAGCTTCCCTGAAAGCAGCCTCCTTGCTCTCCACGGTACCTTGTCCTCCAGTTATTATGGCTCCCGCATGACCCATTCTCTTGCCAGGAGGGGCGGTCCTCCCGGCCACGTACGCCACCACGGGTTTGGGGTAGTTGGTCTCCTTTATGTATCGAGCGGCTCTCTCCTCCGCGTCTCCCCCTATCTCCCCTACCAAGACCACTGCCTTCGTTTCAGGATCCTCCTTGAACATTTCTAAGACCTCTATGAAGTTCAACCCTGTTATTGGGTCACCTCCTATGCCTATTGTTGTGCTTGAGCCGTAACCATCCTCCTTGAGTGATATGGAGATCTCGTAAGTTAGGGTCCCACTCCTCGAGACTATCCCAACTGGTCCAGGAGCGAAGGCATCCGCGGGCATTATCCCTATCTTCACCTTGCCGGGTGCTATTATACCGGGACAGTTGGGCCCTATTATCGTGGTTCCCTTGCTCTTCGCGTAACTCACGAACTTGGCCGTATCGTGGACGGGTATTCCTTCCGTTATCACTACCACCAAAGGTATCCCATTATCGACAGCCTCGACCACGGCATCCAAGGCAAAGGGGGCCGGTACGAATATTATGGATGCATCAATCGGACCTACCTCCTTAACCGCATCTTCTACTGTGTCAAAAACTGGGACGCCGTGCACTTCCGTACCTGCCTTTCCTGGAGTAACGCCAGCAACCACGTTTGTCCCATAATCAAGCATGAGTTTAGTGTGAATGGTCCCCTGTCTCCCAGTAATGCCCTGAACGAGTACCTTCATGCCCTCACGCACCAGTATCGCCATCCGATCACCGGGCCCAATCGGCGGTGTAATGATTAAAATTATCGATGGAAGGATTGCCCTATGAGATTGCTTGAGTATGAGTCAAAGGAGGCGCTCGCTTCAAAGGGGGTGCCAATTCCCCGAGGTGAAGTCGCTAGAACTCCGGAAGAGGCCGCTGCAATAACCGAGAGGCTGGGTGGTAGGGCTGTTTTGAAGATACAGATCCCCCACGGGCAAAGGGGGAAAGCGGGAGGGATAAAGGTAGTCAGCTCACCGGGAGAAGCGAGGGAAGTCGCTAGAGAGCTACTTTCCAAGACATTCTACGGATACAAACCAGAATCCCTGCTGGTGGAGGAACCTATAAAGGTCAAAACCGAGATCTACGTGGGCGCCATCGCCGATAGAAACGCGAGAAGTATGACATTTATCTCTACTCCTTACGGTGGAATGGAGGTTGAAGAAATTGCCGCGGAGCATCCTGAATCAATAGAAAAAAGGTCCATTCATCCTCTAATGGGGATGGTTCCTTACATTGCTAGGTCCCTAGCCAAGAACGCCTCAATGAACGTCCCTGATAAGCTGAAAGAGATACAGAAGGTAGTTATGGCTCTATGGGAGGTCGCCAGGGATTATGATGCCATGATGCTTGAGATAAACCCCCTAGCGGTCACGGAAGATGGCAGGCTATTAGCCCTCGATGCTAGGATAGAGGTAGATGACAATGCCCTGTTCAGGCATAAGGAGTTCGAGAAGCGTTACTATGCGGTGGGGAATCCGAGAGAGGCTGAGGCAAAGAAGAAGGGGATAGCCTACGTGGAGCTTGAGGGCAACGTGGGCACGATGGCCAACGGAGCCGGGCTAGCGATGGCGACTATGGATCTTGTATATACCTTCGGTGGAAAGCCCGCCAACTTCTGCGATGTGGGAGGAGGCGCCTCCTCCGACAGGGTCGCCGAGGCTCTAGAGCTGGTGGTGAGTAACCCCAACGTGAAAGTGGTCCTGATAAACACGTTGTGCGGGATAACTAGCTGTGTGGACGTGGCTGAGGGCGTGAGGAAGGTCCACGAGAAGGGCCTCCTCAAGGTCCCGGTAGTGGTGAGGATGTCCGGTAACAGAGCTGAGGAAGGCAAGGGCATCCTGTCGGAGCTAGGGATTAAGGCAACAGAGAAGGCCGTTGAGGCAGTGAAGCACGCCATCGAGCTGGCCAAGTGAGGGAACTTTTTTATATCCCTCTAATCCTTGTAGGTGATGGGGCCCGTAGCTCAGAATGGTAGAGCGCCCGGCTCTTAACCGGGAGGTCGGGGGTTCGAAGCCCCCCGGGCCCGCCACTCATTCTTCCAGCCAGCCCCTCAGGATCTCCTATGTCCGTGACTACCCTAAAACAGTACCCTTCCGTGAGAATTTCATCCTTGCTTTCGTCAGTTGCCCGGCCATAGTGCTCGCGATTTGTATTGAGGGATAATGAGATGTGGTAGCCCCGCCCGGATTCGAACCGGGGTCTCCGGGTCCAGAGCCCGGCGTGCTTGGCCGCTACACCACGGGGCTCCGCAGTGATCATCCTTATGATACGTTCATAAGCTTTGCGGTGGGACCTCGTATCGCTCGCTGGGAATGATCACTATTTCCCCCACATAAGCGGTGAATTATTTACGCTCGCTGAGTGATATGTAGTGGATTTTTCTGTGTGAGGAGGGAAGATCTAACAGATAGATCGTAGCTAGAACTTACTGCATGAGGATCGGTTGATCAAATCCTGAATGTCCTCTCCTTGAGGGATCTCACCTTTTCCTCGACATTACCACCTTTCTCTATGTGAGTTCCCACCACGATTATGTCGGCCCCTGCCTTCACTCTCTCCTCCACTTGGTCCGGGGACCTCAATCCCCCTCCGACTATTATCCCGAGCTCCGTCTTCGTTCTGATCGTGGCCACCATCTCCATTGGGATTGGTTTCTCAGCACCACTGCCCGCCTCCAAATAGACCCATCTCATACCTAAGAGTTCAGCGGCCATAGCGTAGGCCAACGCTATCTCCGGCTTATTTCTGGGGATGGGGTTGACCCACCCGACCCATCCTGCAGCGCTCATATGACCCGGTTCCACGATAAGGTAAGCTGTAGGCATGATCTCTATACCCAACCTTCTGACAACTGGTGCTGCCAGGGCTTGAGCTTGAATTATCCAATATGGATTGGATGAGTTCAGGAGAGACATGAAAAGTATCGCATCGGCGTGTGGGGAGACCCCGTCCACATTACCGGGGAACAGTATCACGGGAAGATTCGATCCTTCCTTGGCTCCGAGTATCGTGTCATTGAGTCCAAAGGCAGCGCCAACCGACCCACCAACGAATATAAGATCAGCGCCGCCCCTCTCAGCTTGAGAGGATATTTTACGTGCCTGTTCTCTCGTGAGGTTAGCTGGATCCAGTAACACGGCAAGAAGAGCTTCTTCCCTTGACTTCCTCCTTATCCCCTCTTCTATGGTCATCTCCCTTTGAGGGGGAAGGGACAATATAAGGGAGATGATGTCGGCAGATGTCAGTCATTCGACTTGGGCTCGGCCAACTCAACCAACCTGTCAGATAGTTCTTTGAGCCTCCTCCGGCTCTCAGAATCTAGTTCCATGCGCTCTAACTCTGAGATTATGCCTTCCAAGTAATCCAGTAACCTTTG
>JACXSR010000021.1:0-3335 GCA_035319845.1 Thermoproteota archaeon | reverse complement strand
CTTGAATATCTTTATCATGGTCCTCAGCCTAGACTCCATCTCCTCCTTGGGGATGCCGTAAACATATCCAAGGAAGCTGAGGTACTCGGCGGGCGTGAGGCTCTCATAAATCACGATCTCCTCGGGAGCGTATCCCACGATCTTCCTCGCTGATATGGGGTCCACCGTAGGATCTATCCCGTCCACCTTGACCCTTCCCGAGTCAGGCTTCACCAACCCTATGGCCATCTTCATCAGAGTTGACTTGCCAGAGCCGTTAGGGCCGAGGAGAGCGTGTATCTTACCGGGTTGAAAGTCCACGGTCACGCCCTTAAGTGCCTGCACATCCCCATACCGTTTGGTCACGCCCTCGTAACTGAGCATGTGTCATAAGGGGAATAGAGGGAAATAATCTTTACCGTTGGGTGGGAACGTCCGTCTTTGCGTTGCGCGCGTCCCTGCGCTGCACAATATTCCGGCGGCGATTCTCGTTCAACCAGCGTCTATTTCAGCTTCCCCTCACTTCTTCCATTGAAATAGCCCCAGCTCCAGTTGATCATGTCCTCCATTTCAAAGAGCAGCGAACTCCTTGAAAAGGGTCTTACAGACATTGCACTTATCTGGGTCTATCCTCGGATCTATCTTCTCGTGGAACTCGCAGACATAACCCCTAGCCAGTGAGTAGAGGGCTATCTTCGTGAGTTCCATTTGGATGGTGAAGGGATCCAGCTCCTCCTCTACGATCCTATCGGCGAGAGATCTGAGCCTCTCCACCACATCCCTCCTAGTCGAGAGGTCAACTACGCTGCCCCTCTTCATGTTAGCGTAACGGGAGACAGCTGATTGAGTCATTACAAGTATAGATGCTATTTTCACCTCACTTAATCCTCTCTCCACGAGCATCCTAACTAGAGATGCCCTGAGAAAAGGCATCAGGTACCTGTAACCTATCTCGAATACATCCTTCACTATTATCCGCGTCATAGTACGGTAGAAGATATTAATCTTCACTGACTCCCGCGTCACCCCTGCCTGACTCGTCCCCAGTACCTCCTCCCCTCAAAAGGCGTGAGATTATCAAGAAGGAGATCAGAGTGACCGCGGATCCTAGGAGGAATGCGAGCGCAGGGTAGGGTGGCGAGGGGGTTTCGATGCGCTCGGGTGTTACCGTGATCACCCTTGTGATGGTGGATGGGAGCGGTGGTCTGTTGCTTGTGGAAGTCCCTTCTTCCGCCTTCCTCACGGCTGCGGTCTCGGGAGAGCTTACATGAACAGTGTAGGTGAAATCTGAGGAGAGACCATCGCTCTGCTCTGCTATTATCGTTATCGTGTACCTGCCTCCCTTGCTGTACGTGTGGGTTCTAGGGAAGTCCCCCTCTTCCTCGGTTCCATCCCCCCAGATCCATCTTATGTTAACCGTCGCGTTCGGAGTTCCCACCTCTACCCTCCCGTTCACGGTCACGGTGAGCCCGGAGACCGTGACCCCATCCACCTCCAGCGACGGGGGGTTCTCCTCCACGGGTATGGTGATGATGAGACGGCAGGTGTCAAGCACCTTGCCATCATGAAGGAGCTCCAGCGTGATCACGCCCTCCTGAAGGGCCTCCAGGTACACATATCTCACCTTGTCGGCCTCTAGCTGACCCTTAAAGATCACCTGCTCTCCCTTGGAGGTGATGGCCCTGAGCTCGACATCCGCGGTTGAGTTGACCCTCAACGCCACCCTTATGGGTCTCAGAGGGGGAAAGGTCCCGCCAGGGGCCCCTTGTCCCTTTCCACCTTCATCAGTCCAGATATCGCCACCCACAACCTCTTTCGTCACGTAGAATTTGCAGGAATCGAGGATCTGGTGGCTCCTAGCGCCTATGAGCTGGACGATCCTCGGGCCCTCATCTATCAGGAGTATAGGCGGGGTCCTGTAAACCACTCCCGGGCCGGCCATGGAGACGTTCATGAGCCTGATCCTGCTTCCATCTGGTCTTATGATGTACAGCTCGATGTACATCACATTAGAGACCTTGAAGTAGAGTGTCACCTCCTCCCCGACCCTGTAACGGCCGCAACTAACGTTGAGCCCTTCTCCTCCCCTGTCCGACCAGACATCAGCGAGTTGATTCTGGGAGGTCGTTTCAGTGGTGCTTGGACCTGCTTGGACTGTGCCTACCATAATTAGGAGCGTCAGGAGCAGCGCGGGGAGGAGGTACCTCATCACCGGTTGGTACACCGCGAGGAGAAAAAGATGATACGACTATCGGTTTACGACTTTACACCTCAAGTAGATCCGAGGGCGTGGCACCAAGGGGGTCGATATCCGGTTTCTCTAGCGATCAAGCGACAGTAAGCCTCCAAGAATGATTGAGCGAACCTATCAGCGTGCTTCTCCGTGCCCCTGTGCCTTCCTGCGAACATCCTGATGTGGTGGTAGGTCTCGTGGAGGATTATGAAGGGGTTCCTTATGAGATCTCCTCTAGAGACGAAGATCGTTTCTCTCCTAGCGTCATAGACTGCTAAGGCCTTGTCGTGCCCCTTTACCCTGCCCACCCTCACTTTCGGGGGTGCCTTACCGTAGGCGGAGCACACGAGTTCGAGGGCCTCCTCCACCCTACCTTGAAGTATCAGAGATACGATAAAGGCTTTCTCCCTCTCAGTCAAGCTCATTCCACTTCCTCACCATCTCATCGACTGGAGGCTCCTTTCTCCTCCAGCTCCTCCTTATTGGGTAACCTCCCACCGCCTCCAAAGCCGCTTTGGAGGCGTTATCTGCCTCCCCGACCTCGTGATCCCCCCAAGATGGGTCATGCCTGAACTCACTCGGCGATGTCCAAGAGGGATCGAAGTCGTCCAAGCTTTCTGGCTTGAAGCAGATGGCAACCCGATCTATCCTGCGGTGCAGGCTCAACGGAACCGTGAAGAGGGATCGAGGTTTGAGCTGGTTCTCCACCTTCATCCTGAAGGCCTCGTATCTCGCCCTTATCTCCGCCACTTTGACCTCGACCCTGACCCTGAGGTATTCGGCCAAGGCCCAGGCGTGATCTAGATCCCTCAGCTCCCTAGAGAGCGCGTGCTCGTGTATCCTGACGTGAGCCCCATTCCCGGACCACAGGACGTAGACCGATTTAACCACGCCGAGCCTCTCCAGCTCATCCGTTACAGCCCTCGCCACCTCTATCGTCGCCCTCCAGGCCTCCAGCTCGTTATCTATGTCGAGGTAAGGGGTCACCGCCACCACATTCGAGTCGTCGTAGGGATCCTCCCGCGATTTGAGCCTTCTGTACACGGATGTGGTCGCGTATATCGATCTGGTTCCGGTGGCCAGCAGGGTACCGGGTAGCTTGAGGGAGTCTACGGTGAGGGGC
>JACXSR010000087.1:0-3371 GCA_035319845.1 Thermoproteota archaeon | reverse complement strand
AGCCGTGGACGTGGATGGAGAGGGCTTACAGAGGCTAACTAGGGAAATTTCGGGTGTGAGAGTTCAAGCCAAGCTCGTGGATCTCTCGAACAAGAATGAGATAGACAGGCTATGGGAGGAGATAGATGTAGTCCCCGATATCTTGGTGAACAACGCTGGGATTTATCCGTTCAAGGGGTTCACCGAGATAGAGGAGGGTTTCCTCGACTGGGTGATGAAGGTCAACGCTCTCTCCGTATTCTGGATGAGCCAACACATGATAAGGAGGAGGGAGAAGCGGGGAGGCGTGATCGTGAATGTGGGCTCCATAGAGGCGATACTCCCGTTCAAGGAGGACTTAGCCCACTACACCATGAGCAAGGCCGCCGTGATAGCGCTCACTAGGTCCCTAGCTAGGGACTATGGCAGGAAGTTCAGGATAAATGTCGTCGTTCCCGGCGGGATATACACGGAAGGAGTAAAGAAGGTGGCCAAGAAACTGGGGATAAAGGCGGTGGGAGAGGCGAAGGAATTCATGAAACGTCTGCCGATGGGGAGGATGGGGGATCCGGATGAGGTGGCCAGGGTGATACTATTCTTGGCCAGTGACATGGCTAGCTACGTTAACGGAGCGGTGATTCCTGTGGATGGTGGATTCCTGTCGACGTGATCTTCCCCCCGGTTGCCCCATCCTATACATCCCTTATCCTTGGGAGATGAACCCTAAGGGCGCGATCTTCGCCTTTTCACACGGCTGGCAACTCTACGCGTGCGATAGAGGTGGAAGTACGAGCTCGGCGACGGATTGGTTACGCCTACTTCAACTATCCCGGCTCAGATGGGAGATGTGGTACAAGGGGAGGTAGTTAATCGAGATGGGAACGGGCAGATCGAGGGACGAGGGACGGGATATAATCTCGCACCGTCCGGACCCATTCCGTGCTAGGGTCGACCCACCCCGGCTATGCACTTCTTTACATCGGTAGGAAATGGAAGGGGAGGTTCTCCCTCACCGATCACTTGGGGAACAGACCTAGGGCCTTATCTGCTTTCTGGGCCAGCTCCAAGTCGAACAGGGCTATGGTCGGTAATAACCAGGAGATCCTATACCTCGGCCTCTCATCCTTGTCCTCCCCATAGTATGCGAGCGCAACCCTCCCGAAACCTGCATCCTTCTCCAGCTCCCTCGCCGATCTGAGGAACCTCCTCGCCACATTTGGCAACTCATCGTAGGGCACGGGCTTTCCTTCCTGACCTCTCTGCTTCACGAACTCTGCGGTGACCCCGACGTTCCTGAGGTAGGCCACCAAATTCATCAGATTGTTCTTCTTGAAGAAGCTGAGGAGGAGCGGCCCCGCCGGTACATCGAGTATCACGATGTCCTCATCACCCTCCCTCAAGTAGCCCACTATGTAGGCCCTCCCCTGCTGGGTCTCTATGTGGGCCAAGAACCTCTTGTTCTTGGGGATCTCCTCCAAGATCTCAAGAACCTCGTACTCTATCCCTCCCTCTATGTACTTCTCTCCCACGCGCCTCCTGCCCAGCTCCGCAGTGAAGTAGGTCTCCTCACCCGCCATCTTCCCCCTCAGGAGGTCGAATCCCCATCTCTTCAGCTCCTTTATTTTGAACTCCCTCGCCCTCTCTGGCTGACCCAAGGTTTCGAATACGAGCGTGTTCAGACTCTGGATCTCCCTCAACTCGACGGACATATGGACACTGGGAGGAGTAGAAGAAAAATGTGGCTGGACGTCAAGTTCATCAGTGATCCCAAGCCTGAGATCATATGAGAAGAATTTCAACTGAGATGTTCTTCAGGGTCGCCAGCCCCCGGCTCGTGGCCCTCATAACCTCCGGCTCAATCAGGGAGCCCAACGCAATGGCGGCCACGTGGCACTCCCCCATATCGTTCAACCCCCCACTGTATGGCGTTTCGGTGGCGCCGAAGAGGTTCACTCATTCCCTGATAAGGGAAACAGGGTCCTTTGGGGTGAACCTCCTTCCCTATGGGATGATGGATTCGGTGCACACATGCGGCCGTGTTTCGAGGAGGGAGAGGGAGGACAAGCTGGAGCTGGCGGGAATAAAGGTTTTCAGAGGACCTGAAATGGGAATTCCCCTAGTCATGGGAGCCTATGCGTCCATGGAGTGCGAGCTGGTGGAGGAAATAGAGCTGGGAGATCACACGTGGTTCGTCGGGGAGGTGAGATCCGTTCTGGTCGAGGGCACGAGGAGGGGTGTCATAGATTTATCGGTAGTCGAGCCGTTGCTCTACCTTGGAAACGACCTTTACGTCACGGTGGACAGAGATAGCGTCAGGCGGGGTAACGTGAGGGGGACACCTCAACCCTCATAACTTAGCCCAACCCTATCCTAGCGATGAAAGTACTGGTGACCGGAGCCTCGGGCATGCTCGGCTGCAACTTGGTCCCTCTCCTCAGGGAGAGGGGTTACGAGGTAGTGGCCATGGTGAACAGGGGAAGTCTGAGGAAGAGGCCGTGGGCCAAGGAGATATTGGACGGCGTTGAACTACTGGAGGCTAGGGTCGAGGAATTCAAGGGACCCTTGGAGGTCGATGCGATATTCCACCTCGCTGCCGTGCTCCGGGGGCCGACCATGAGGGTAAACTACATGGGAACGGTCAACCTGTTGAAGGAGGTGAGGGCCCATGCCTTCATCTTGGTGAGCAGCATCCTAGCCCCGGGAGACGGATTGAAGGTTAGAGCCGACGAGGAGGCCCCTTGCAGACCTGTCACGGGATACGAGCGCTCCAAGTGCGAGGCGGAGAGGGAGGTACTCAGGTCGGGTATGAGGGCCATCATCGTGAGGCCGGGCTGGATATACGGTCCTTACTCCATAAATCCGGACATCCTCACCTTAGCCAGGTGGATCAAGAGGGGGATAATACCTGTGTTGGTCAGTGAAGAACTGCCCCTGGCCCTAGTCCACGCGAGGGATGTGGCTGGGGCGATGATCCACCTGCTGGAGGCGGGTGAGAGGGGGATATTCAATGTGAGGGGACCGCGAATGTACAGCATGGGTGAACTGCTCGGCGAAATACTCTCCTTCCTGGGAAGGTCGGGGGGCATCAAGATCCCGATCAGCAGGACCTTGGTGGGGATGGCCAGCAGGTTCTTCGACGTGGTGAGGTACCTCTATCTCGCCCCGAGAGATGTCCCCATCACCAAACTGGAGTCCACCGGATTCCATCCATCGACAGAACTTAAGGAGGGGATGAGGGAGAGCCTCTCCTGGATGAGGTCTCGCGTCCTCATCTAGTGGACCTCAAGGTTCGGCCTCTATACTCTCTATCTGGATCTTTCCCTCCTTCTCCAGGTCGTAGATCCTCTCAACCACCTTATAAACGGTGACTCCGAGCTCTTCAGCGAGTTTCG
>JACXSR010000184.1:0-3385 GCA_035319845.1 Thermoproteota archaeon | reverse complement strand
GGTAACGGAGGATCACAGTCTGCTGGTCACTCCCGATGGAACTAGCGTACTCCCCGTCAGGCCGAAGACCCTGATGGCCATGAGGAACAAGTACCTCATAGTCCCCAGGGGAGCCCCCCTCCACAAACCCAAGTCCAACGAGATGTACATGGACAGGCTAATAGGCATGGCCCTCGCATCTGGGGTCCCCTACTTCGAGGGAGGAGTCCTGATAATGGATCCCTCCCCTGCAGACGTCAAAATGGCGTGTATGGAGGCCGGCGTGGACTGTGAGGCCATGAGAAATGGTGCGATACGCGTCAGGTCAGAGCTACTCATGGACGCGATTGCTGAGGGTCTGACATCCATACTCAACCTTCCGATGAGCCACCAGCACTTCACGGGCTCCTTCCTCTACCCCCTGCCCAGCGCCCTCAAGGAGTACCTCTACAGGAGGCTCCTCCCCTACTTCGACGGGAAGTCGGTCGTGTTGATGGAGAATGAGGACAGGGTTCTCGCCGCCTCCATCCTGCTCTCTCTCGTCGGTGTGACCACCGTGAAGATGTGTGAGAGAGGAATCCTCTTGGATCCGGCCACGGCTGCCATGCTGAGGGACAAGCTGGAAGTGCCTCACATGTTCATTGACAGGGCTGACGGTGCCCTCACCCTCGGGGATCCCAGAGGGGAGACCAAGGTGGCGGACGGAATCGTCCAGAAGGGTTGGGTCGATCTTGAGAAGGTGGTCAGGGTCGAGAGGTTGTACTCAAGGCAGGAGTTCGTATACGACTTGGATGTGCCCGGAACCCAGAACTTCCTCGCCAACGGGATATTCGCGCACAATAGCAGCTTCGTCTCGAGCCTCATCTCCAAGTCATCTCAACTCAAACCCAGACCGGGGTTCCTCGTCCTGGACAGGAGGGGTGAGTACGTTGGACTGACGAAGAGGGGAGCGATTATTTACGACTACTCCGCCTTCCTCCCCAAGCACGGTCTCGCGAGGCCGGCCGATGTGGCCAAGAGACTGGGTTACAGGCATGGAACCCTCTCTCACAGGATCGTCCTCACCGCGGCCGAGGAAACCATGAGCGAGGGAGAAGAGCCGGACCTCCAGTCGCTGATCAGGGCCCTCAGGAGGGTGGCAAGGGAGATGAGGGTGAAGTCCTCTCTCGTGGCTGAGATCGAGGCGAGGATGAGAAGGGAGTTCCCCAACCTGATAGCAGGCGGGGGCGGTCTGGACATAGTCGAGGAGGTTAGGAAGAACCCGCTGGTCATCGTGGACTTCTCCTCTGACACTAGGTACGATGATCAGTTCTACGCAGTGAGGGAGATGGTGAGGAGGCTCACTAACTACGCGGTATCGAGGAAGAACGAGGGAGACTTCGCCCTGATCGTGGTGATAGAGGAGGCCCAGTATCTCGTCCCGGAGAGGGGATATACGATAGTGGGTGATCCCTACGAGGCAGGAGCAGCTCAGGCCATAATTGAGGCGATAAGCCAGGCTGGAGGCTATAACTTGGGGTTCGTGGTGGTTACCCAGAGGCCGGCCTACGTGAGCAAGAGCGTGATCAGCCAGACCAATACCGTGGCGGCCTTCAGGCTCAGGAACGGGAACGATCAGGAGGCCATCATGAAGTACACCGAGGCTGAGGATCTCTCAAACTATCTCGCCATGCTCTCAGACCACGAGGCCATCGTGTGGGGGATGGCCAGCCCCATACCCTTCCCAGTACAGGTGGAAGTGGAGGTAGTGAGCCTGCCGGCTAAAGCCTCGAGGCCCCCGGAGGAGGCCTGGGCGCGCATGCGTGGATAAAATTTTAACATGCTCATTTTTTATAGAACGGAACGGCCTTAGCCCTATGAGTTCGTTCAACCCCATTCCAGAGGGGTCGAGGCGGGTCAGGATATTCGACTCGACCCTCAGCCAAGGGGAGCTGGTCCCGGGCATATCCTTCTCCACCCAAGCCAAGATGGAAATAGCCATGAACTTGGACGCCCTCGGCGTGGATGTCATAGAGGCCGGATTCCCCGCGGCCTCCGAGGGCGAGAGAAGGGCTGTATCGGAGGTCGTCAAGGCGGTAAAGAGGATATCTAGGGCCGGCTTCTCGGCCGAGATATGCGCCCTGGCGCGGGCCCTCCCAACGGACGTTGAGCTCGCTCTGGAGACTGAAGCTGACTGCATTCACATTTTCATGCCCGCGAGCAAGCTCCACCTTGAGAAGAGGTTGAGGATGACTTATGAGGATGCCTTGAACCATGTGGTGGATTCAGTGAGTAAGGCCAAGTCGGGAGGGGCGGTGGTGGAGTTCACCGCGGAGGATGCTTCCAGGGCGGAGCCCGACTTCCTCTGGAGGCTCTGTAAGAGCGCCGAGGAGGCGGGGGCTGACAGGATAAACCTCACCGACTCGGTGGGAGCGCTCACACCGGATGGAGCTGCTAACATGGTCAGGGAAGCCAAGAAGCACCTGAGTAAGCCCATAAGCGTGGCCTTCTTCAATGATCTGGGGATGGCCACTGCCAATTCCGTTGCCGCGGTTCTCGCCGGTGCCGATCAGGTCCACGCATCGGTGAACGGATTGGGACCGAAAGCCGGGCTTACGCCCCTCGAGCAGGTCGTCGTAGCCCTCAGTGAGCTCGCCAAGGTCGAGACTGGCGTCCAGCTCCACCTCCTTTCAGAGGTGAGTGAACTCGTGGAGAGGCTGAGCGGCGTGCCCATATATGAGATCGCCCCCATAGTAGGCCCGCTCACGTACACGTACGAGGCCGGCGTGCATGTGCATGCGATCTCCGTGGACCCATCCACCTACGAGCTCGTGCCACCTGAGAAGGTCGGGAGGAAGAGGCGCTTCATCGTGGGTAAGCTCTCGGGCAGGACTGCCGTCGTGCAGACCCTGAAGGAGATGGGCTACGAGGTGGACGACGCGAGGGTGGAGGAGATACTAGCGAAGGTGAAGGAGATGGCGGACAAGGGCGTGAGGATAACCGAGGGTGTCTTCAGGTCCATAGTGGAGGAGGTGCTTGGAGAGGGTGGTGGTAAGTGGTTCGAGGTGCTGGAGTGGATGGTCGTCACGGGAAGCGGGGTCACCCCCACGGCCCAAGTGAAGGCCAGAGTTGGAGACAAGGAACTCAGGGCAGCATCCTTCGGTGTGGGACCTGTGGACGCGCTCGCTAACACGATGAGATCCCTCGAGGGCGTCCCTGACTTCAAGCTCAGGAGGTTCAGGCTCAGAGCCATCTCTTCAGGGACTGACGCGATAGGAGAGGTGCTGATAAGGGTCCTCGGACCCAAGGGTGAGGTGGAAGCCAGCGGAACGAGCCCCGACATACTCGAGGCGTCGCTGAAGGCCCTTGAAGACTCCATAAACAAGATTAAGGGATAACCTCTCCCCCTCCTTCAACCCTTTATCTA
>JACXSR010000142.1:0-3390 GCA_035319845.1 Thermoproteota archaeon | reverse complement strand
AGCTCCCATCCTCCTCAACCTCGTATATCAGGTAGTACTTCGCATCACCGAAGTGCTCCTCGCTCAACCTGTCATCGTCGTCAACACCGACCGCGACCCTGATCATGGGGATCCGCTCCGGGGGTCGGCTGCTCACTTAAAACCTATCCGCTCCGTGGGGACCCATCCCGTCTGGATGTGCCGGCGCTCACTCCAGGTAGTCTCGCAGCGATGCCTGGGTCAGGTGCCCCCTCAGTATGACCGAGTTCGCCACCCACACCTCCAAGGGGGTGAGCATTCTCGCCCCCACCTGCTGGAGGCACTCCTTAAGCCCGTCGCACTTCATCGGCTCCGACCGGAGCACATGCCTGACAGTCTCCCTGACATTCCACACGCCCACCGGCAGGTAACCGGGGTGCGCCTCCCTGAGTATGAGGACCGTCGCCTGTCTCCCCTCCTCCCTGAGCTTCTCGGCCACGGCAAGCCTTCCCGCGTAGTAGCAGCCCCCCATGCTCGCGTATCTCCACCTCCCCTCGAAGGGCTCGTAGTCCCCGGCCAGGGCCATCTCCTCCAGCAGGGTCCCGGGGAACCACACCTCTATGGACTCGTAGCTCCACCTCTCGGGGAACATGATGATGGACCAGCGGTTATTCAGGTACTCGCCGTAATAAAGCCTGTACTCGTCTATCTCGGGGTAGGTCCTGATCTCCTCCAGCAGGTACCGGGAAAGGGTGTCGTCCACGGCGGTTATTGACCACCTAGTGGGGACGAACCTCCTCTTCCTCCCCAAGCCCAAGAGGCCCGCGCTGAGCCCCTGTTGGATCCTGGAGACGGGAACTCCCCTCTCATACAGCTCGATCATGGCCTCCACTGCCCTCGCGTCCCTGTCGTAATAGGCCCTCTCCAGCCTAGAGTCCGACCTCCCGGGCTCCACCCTCAGCTCCTCAAGGATGGCGGATGGTCCGAAGGGCTGATGGACCTCCGAGAGGATCGCGCCCCTGGGAGGGTGCCTCAGCCTAGCCTCCATGTCCACCGACTCCCTCGAGAGCATGGCCTCCTGCAACTCCCTAGCGTACCTTCCGTCCACGTCGGTGACCTTCAGCTTCCTCTTCCCCCTGAGGAGCTGCAACCTCATGGATACTATCTCCTTCAGATCCTTCCCGAACCAGAGCTCGCTCATCCCGAGGTGCTCGGTCCTTCCCCTCACGGGAGGGATCAGAGGACCCACGTACACCTTCGGATAGCCGTACCTCCCCACGAATATCTCCGGGGGCGAGGAACCCTCAACGCGGGTTCCGGCGCTGGGCAGATAGCCTAGAAGCGAGTTCACCTCGACCCTGTCCAGCCTCCTGACCTTGAAGTCCTCGGTCAGCAGCTTGAGCTTCTTCATCCACTTTTATAGGAGGTGGGGAGATATAAAGCGCGTGATCAGGGAGATAAGGGCGAGGAGCATACTGAACAGGAGCTCCATAGGCGATTACGTTGTGAACCCGTACGTGGGATGCCAGCACGCCTGCATCTACTGTTACGCTCAGTTTTACGCGAGGAGATGGGGGTACAGGGAACCCTGGGGGAGTTATGTGGGGGTGAAGGTGAACGCGCCGGAGCTGCTGGCCGAGGAGATGAGGAGGAAGCGGAGAGGCGTCGTCTACCTGTCCTCCATGACCGATCCCTATCAGCCCGTCGAGGGGAGGTATGAACTGACCAGGCGAATCTTGGAGGTATTGGTTTCGAGGGATTGGCCCGTCCTGATCCAGACCAAGTCCCCACTCGTCCTGAGAGATGTCGACCTGCTCGGGAGGCTCACTCAGGTTAGGGTCGGGGTGACCGTGGTGACCCTCAGGGAGGATGTGAGGAAGGTGATGGAGCCCAATGCCCCCAGCGTGGAGAGGAGGATCCAAACCTTGGAGGAGTTGAAGGGCCGGGGGATAAGCACCTTCGCCTTCATCGGGCCGATAATACCCGGTACGAGTGTGGAGGAGGTCTTGGAGCTCGTGAACGCTTTGAGGGGGAAGGTCGATTTCCTTTACCTCGACAGGCTGAACCTCAAACCGGGGTTGAGGCCCAAGCTGGATGTCGCCCTGAGGAAGCTGGGTGTTGGAGATTGGGATAGGGACTTGGGCTCCTACTACAGGGAGTTGAAGGCGCGGCTGATGGAGGAGCTGAGGCCCATGGGATTGAGGTACGTGTTCGTGTACTAGGCCTGTAAGTTGCACGTGGGGTTCAATCCGTCCGCAATCTTGGGTGGGACTTGGAATCATTCACAAGGCTTCACGCTTCACTGGAACGGTTGCGCTGGTTGTATCGAGGCTAGCGGTGGGATGGAGCCGTTTAGAGTCGGGGTGATAGATTACCGGGACATCGCGGCACTCGTTTATATATTATTACCCATATCGATAACAGGAAAGAATGATAAGTCGATACAAGTTCCTCTTGCTGGAACAGGCTAGGTCCCCGCTGATAGCCCCTACGCTCATGACGAGGATAGAGGAGGGATTCAAGAGGCTCAGCTCAGAGCGCCCGCTCAGCCGCGAGACCCTCGCTAGGCTGAGGAATCTCCTGACGATAGAGTACGTTTACAACACCAACGCCATAGAGGGGAACACTCTCACCCTCAGGGAGACGAGGCTTGTGCTCGAGGAGGGTATAACTGTAGCAGGAAAGCCCCTGAGGGACCATTTGGAGGCCAGGAACCACCTTCAGGCTCTGAGGTACGTGGAGGATCTCGCTCGCGCTGAGAGGATAGGAGAGTTCGACCTGCTCAAGCTTCACCACCTTGTGATGATGGGAGTAGAGGAGGCGAGACCGGGCGAGTACAGGAGAGAGCAGGTCCTCATAGGAGGATCGGGCCACATACCTCCCCCTCCCTCGGAAGTCCCGAAACTGATGGGAAGGTTCATTGACTGGTTGAATGGTGCCGTGAATTCCGATCAGCTCCATCTGGTCGAGCTGGCTGCCGTGGCCCACGCCTACTTCACGGCCATCCACCCATTCACCGACGGGAACGGGAGGGTGGCCAGGCTCCTGATGAACCTCCTCCTGCTGAAACACGGCTATCCCCTGGCCGTTATAAGGAAGGAGAGGCGGAGAGCCTACTACAGGGCTTTAGAGGAGGCCGACAGGGGGAGAGCCAAGCCCATAGCTAACCTCGTGGTAAGGGCGGTGGACGAGAGCCTCACCCTCTACCTGGGATCGTTGGAGGGCCTGATATCCCTATTGGTGGTCGCCAAGGAGCTGGGGATGAGCGTCGACTACCTGGGGCAGCCCGCCAGGAAGGGGTACGTAAGGGCGGTCAAGCTGGCTGGCAGGTGGTACATCCCGGAGGATGAGGTGGAAGTGATCAGGGGCAGGATCTCTAGCTCGGGGAGGCACTGATGTCAAGATGTAGTTTTCAGACGCGCCTCTCGTCGC
>JACXSR010000152.1:0-16590 GCA_035319845.1 Thermoproteota archaeon | reverse complement strand
AACGGTGACATAAAGTTGAGTAGGCTCTCTCTCCAGATTTTCTAGCCTCTCCGGGAGGGTACCATTCGTGACGATGAATGTGGTCATCCCCCGCTTGGAATATGCCTCCACAAGCCCCCCTATATACGGGTAAAGCGTAGGCTCTCCCGTCAGAGAGATAGCGGCATGCTTGGGTTCCTCCGCCTCATACACCCATTCCTTCCTGTACACCTTCACTCCCTTGTAACCCTGCACTATCATCCTCTGCAACCTGATGCTCTCCTCAACTATATCCTCCGGATCGTCCCACTTAGCACCCTCCTCAGGTACCTCCTTCCACCTAAACTCAGCAGGCACATCACTCACATTCAGCCTCCAGCAGTAGAGGCACTGTAGGTTGCAGAAGGATGCGGTAGGCGTCATTTGGAGGCATCTCCACGAGGGAATGCCATAGAATCTGTGCTTGTAGCAGGTTCTTCCCTCCATCAGAGCCTTTCTAAACCAGTAGCATGGTTTCATAGCCGAGTGATTCAGGATTATCTTGTACCCCTGCTTCTCCATGAGTTTCCTCACATGATCGGGTATCCTCACGAGACCGGTGGATAACATCTTTATCCATGCTGAGACCGTGTTCCCGATAAATAATGATTCGCCCGAGTATGGTGACCGAGCAGCTAAGGAAATCTCGACTCGAGCTGGAGAAACTGAATACTCTCAGGGAGAAGGCCATAGCACTCTCTAGAAACTGGCTCACTAGGTGTAGAGAGCTTATAACAAGGGCGAGGAGTTTGAAGGACCTAGATGAGGTTGAGAGGGAGTTAATAGACATCATAAATGAGATTAAGGATTTCCTCTCGGAGTGCAAGGAGGAGCTAGGGTATCTAGATCCAACCCTTAGGAACATAGTATCCGACCCCATGCAGGAGGCAGTGGAGGGAATAGTCCTGGCTAGATTGCTCGCTAGGAAGAGAGTCCCATCCCATGAGGAGCTGGGGGTGGGACCAAGGGAATATGTCTTGGGCATTGGAGATTCCGTTGGAGAGCTCAGGAGAGTGGCCTTACACCTCCTATTAGAAGGGAGGGTTGCGGAGGCTGAACGGTTAGCCGAAATGATGGAGGAAATATACGAGGGATTGAATCTCATGGTGCTACCCGACTCGTTAGTCCCCGTTAGGAGGAAAGCTGATCTAGCCCGGTCCCTAGTGGAGAAAACTCTCTCGGAGATTCTGATGCTCAAGTCATCGGGTGGTAGGGAATGAGCAGGGACTTCAAGGAACTTGATCCCTACACTTCACACCTGCTGCTGGCTGTAATCCTCTTAGGAGGATCAAAGAAGCCTGTCAGGGCTTCAGATTTGTGCGAATACCTCAACACCTCAAGGGCCACCATATCGAGGTGGATCTCTAGGGCTGAGGAACTGGGCTTCCTCAGATCTACCATGGCTAGGAGGGTCCAGTACGTGATGGCCACACAGAAGGCATTAGAACTCGTCAGAACTCTCTATGAGATGACTCAGGGCATAAGCTGGGACGAGGAGGTCCTGATGGCCGAAGTATTCTCCGGAATGAAGGAAGGAGCCTACTACATGTCCCGACCTGGCTACGTTATGGGATTCAAGGAAATCCTGGGCTATATACCCTTCCCAGGTACGTTGAACCTTAGAGTGAGGGGAGATGATGTCTCTAAGATAAGGGAATGGAGGAGGAGGGTAAGACCCAAAGTAGTGCCAGGATTCGTCGAGGCAGGCAGGACCTTCGGAGATGTCGAAGTATTACCAGTGGTCCTTAATGGGTTCGTGGAGGCTCACGCGATTTTCCCGCTTAGAAGACACTACGGCGATGATGTCTTGGAGATAATATACCCGGAAAGCCTGAGAATTAAGCTGAACATAAAAGACGGAGATATAGTGGCAGTCACTCTGAAGAAGTGGTAGTGGGCCGGGGGGGACTCGAACCCCCGACCTCCGCCGTGTGAGGGCGGCGTCATAGCCGCTAGACCACCGGCCCCTTGAGACCGACAGATCGCTCGATTTTAATCTTTATGTGGACCTCCCACCTGGATGGATATACCATCGGTTTTTTCAGGTAATTAAAATGATGATTAATGTGATATTAGAAACTTAATGAAAGTGACCTACGTTTTTTCATATCATTAGATGTTAACGACAAAGAGGTAAGGGTAGCTATTTTAATTAATAGAAGCCCATAGTAGGCAGCTGAAATGATTAACGGAATAAGGGAGCTAGAAAGAGATCTGAAACTCCTGCTAATCGCAAGTATACCTACTGGACTCTCTGGAGGGATGTTCTACGCCGTCTGGGGTTTGTATTTCGAAACAGAGGGTATAAATGTGAGTCTACTCGGCCTTTACAGCTTCATAGAAGGTTTACTGATGGCCGCAGTCTTCGTACCAGCCGGTATCATCACCGATAAGATGGGAAGGAAAAAACCAGTTCTTATAGGCTACCTGTTCTCCGCAGTGTCCTTGGCCATAGTATCGGTATGGGGGCTCAACCTTCCCTCGATCGTTGTGAGCGGCATATTAGGTGGGTGCAGCTCCCTTGCCCTCCCCGCGTTTCAAGCTTGGCTAGCTGATTTAGCCGGTAGCAGGATGGAAGAGGCTTCGAGCATCCAAATGTTCCTTTACAACGTTAGTTTCTCTGCCGGGAGCCTCATGGGGTGGGTTCCAGAGCTCATGGTCATGTCATCCCAAGACATGAGCTACTCTCAGGCCTATAGGACGATGATATTTCTATCTATGCTAGCGACGCTGATAGCTATTCCCTTCTTCTTGACCATCAAGGATAAGAAGATACCTTATCCGGAGGTCAGTCAATCGATCACTTTTAAGGAAGTTCTGAGACCCCTGAATGCTTCCATGATACGTAGACTTACCTTTCTCCTCATCCTCTCAAGCCTAGCAACTGGGTTCTTCTATCCACTCACCAGTTACTACTTGGGGGAGAAGTATGGAGTTGAATCCGGACCAGTCGGAACTGTGCTCTCCCTGATATACCTGATATCGTCATTCAGCTACTTAGTGGCCCCAGTATTCTCCAAACTCTTCGGCTTAGTGAGGTTCGTCGTACTCTCTCAGGGATTCGCCATACTAATGATGGCCTTGATCCCCCTCACCCACGACTTCTTGCTTGCCTCTACTCTGCTCATCCTCCAAGTGATGGGAACCTACGCACCATTTCCACTGATATGGGCACTTTTCATGGAATATTCACCCCCTAACGAGAGGGGAATGGTCAACTCTCTCTATAATCTATCGGTAGTCGGTCCCAGAGCAATTTCCTCTTTAGCGGGGGGAAATCTAATGAGCTTATCACTGGAATACCCGATATTCGCCTTCATCTTACTATACTCCATTTACAACGTGCTGTTTGCAATTCTTATAAGGAGGCCCCATTCCAAGAAGGGTTATCTAGCTGAAGTGGTCGAGGATATGGGGAATAAGGATGGATTTGAGGGACAAGATAGATGCAACACTACTGAAACATGACGCCCCCTTGACCGAGGTCGTGGAATTCGCGAAGAGGGCAGCGAGGGAAGGGGTAAGATCCGTCGTAGTTTATCCCTTTTACGCCAAGCATTTGGTGAAATTAGGCGTAGAGATACCGATATGCACAGTCGTCGGCTTTCCTCACGGTGCTCAACTTGGAGAGAGTAAAGAGAGGGAGGCACAGCTGGCTCAGGAAATGGGCATCTCTGAGATAGACTATGTGATAAGCATACCAGCTGTGAAGAATGGACTGTTCGATTATCTGAGGGAGGAGGCGGACCTCATAACGTCGGCTTTCTCCGGTACCGTCAAGGCGATCATCGAGATACCCATCCTCTCGGAAGACGAGCTTAAGGGTGTGCTGGAGGCGCTGGAATCCACAAGTGTGGAATACGTGAAGACATCCACGGGCCTGTACAGGCCTGTGACATCCGACGACGTCAAGAGGATAAAAGAGCTGACCAGCAAGAGAATAAAGGCTTCTGGCGGGATAAGAAGAAGAGAACAAGCCATTGAACTGGTGAAATCGGGGGCAGATGTACTGGGGACCAGCAGGCCCTTCGACATTCTATAGGTGGGACTAAGCCCCTATCACCCAGCGGGCAACGTAGCTCCTAGGGCACTGGACGGTACCCCTGTAATACGGGCAGAAGGAACAGGTTGGACTGTTACCCCAGCAATCGAACTCGTTGCTGTTAGCTATGTGACAACCATCCCAGAGGAGGCAGTCGTTACACGACGGGAAGTCGGCTATTTTCACTCTAGCCCTGAACGACACATACTCAGGGGACCACCATATCTCCCTGAGATTCCTCTCCCTAAGATCGCCGAACACAAGCTGCTTTACCTCAACCTCCTTCCCATCGATCCAAGCCCTGTAATCATGGAGAGTGAAGAGGCATGGGACGACCTTCCCATCGAAAGTTATGACGAACGCTCTCTCCTCAATAAAGGGGCATCTCCTCTCGGTTTTGTAGTAGAAGAAAGGCTCTATCACCCTGATGTGATGAAGCATAGAGAGGGTCCTGACCTTCTCCATGATCCTAGAGACATCATCGGGTTGCACCTTGTCATGTATCTGCTCGCGTGCTAGGGCCGGATGCGTAGCTATCAGATTGGACAGGAGCACACCTCTAGCTCCCACGTCCGCTGCCCATTCTATAAGATCAGGCAGTTTACTCACAGTACTCTTTAAGAGAACGGTGGATATCCATAGTTCAGCTCCATCCCTGTTAGCAAGTTCCCTAATTCCCTCCTCGACTATATGAAAGCTAGATCCCACCCTAATCCTTTTGTACATCTCTGGATCCGTGACATCGACGCTGACAAAGACCCATGTGAAATAACGGCTTATCACATCCGCCTTCCTTAAAAGGGTAGTTCCATTGGTAATCATCCCGAGATCGAAATTCTCCGCGGCCCTTCTAGCGAAATCCTCGAACTTGGGATGGATGGTGGGTTCCCCCCATCCGCTGAACCACACATCCTGCACATCCATACTGCCTAACTCCTCGAGCACCCGGTCAAACAACTCCTCGCTCATGAAACCTATCCTCTCGTTCCAACTCTGTCTATAACAGAACTTGCAGTTGAGATTACAGGATGTGGTAAGCTCTACATGCGCCTCCTTGGGAGGATCGGGATCTGGTAAGTAAAAGCCCCCATGTACTCTTACCTTGTCCAATGCTCCTCGACCGCCCCTCCATCAAACCCGTATTAAATGATTGCTATAACACCGCGTTTAAGAAAGGAAACATCAGCCAAGGAAGGTATCCGCAGCCCCCCTCGGGGACCTGCTCCATACCTTCGCGACCTCTTCTACCGGCAGGTCCAGTTGTCTGGCTACTAGCTCCATGGAAATTTCGGGGTTCGTCCTCTTTATATCATCCACAGCGTGAGCCAAGTAATCCTCATACGGGATAGCCTCTTCCCACAATCTCTCGAATCTTTCCTTGAAGATTTTGGCTAAACTCTCCGACTCCACCTTTATGCCGGTTCTAGTGGGCTGTTCCACGCCTATCTTTTCGGGAAAACCCATGACCACGATCCTGTCGTCCACCACCATGTGCCTTAGATCGTACACCACCAGCCCTCCATGGTACCTGACCTCAGCTCCAGCCTTAGAATACCTGTATCCCACGTAGAGCTTCTCCCTTCCCTTCGGCATCATGTATCTTATCCTCACACCCCTTGATACCGCTCCCTCTATCTCCTTAACGATTTTATCGAAGAAATCGGTAGAGTCCTTGGGTTTAGCACCAGTTACCGACCCGAATATCTCTTTTGAAGCCCCTCTCATGGCTTCCAATACCGCGTTGAAGTACTGTGTTCTGGTGAGCATCCTCGTGACCTCCATGAGATGCTCTACGAGCTTCTTCCTACCCTCGAGTTCGTGCCTGCTGAGGTAGAGCAGGATTATGGTGGCTATTAGAAGGGTGAGCTCCACTATCAGGAGGGCTAAGGCCACCAAGTCCTCCATATAAGATCCCTCATACCTCATCAGCACCGCTAGCTGGCGCCACTGTCATCACAGTAGCTGGTATCCCTAGCCCCTTATAAGCCCGCCTCACCCCTTCGGCGACTCGGTCGCACTCCTCGCAGAGGAACAGCATGCTGGGTCCCGCTCCACTGATGGACACGCCAAGAGCCCCGGATCTCATGGCAGCAGCCCTAACTTCCTTATACCCTGGAATGAATTTGGACCTGGACTCATCTACCAAAGAGTAGGACATTCCCTCACCAACTAGCCTCATGTCACCGGTAGCCAGTCCGAGCAGCAGTGAGGCGAGGTGAGAGTAGTGCCTGACCATCTCCCCGATATCCACCTTTTTGGGGACAAGTGATCTCATCTTCTCAGTCTTCCTCTCTGGGATAGGCGTCCAGGGAACGGATAAAACGAATCTCACATCCGGATCCAGTTTCACGACTCTTCTCCCTATTACAACCAATCCCCCAAACAGAGAAGGTGCGACGTTATCTGGGTGCGGAGAGCCTGATGCTTCTCTTTCACCCTCAGCAGCTGTCCTCACGAGGTCTTCATCCGATAATACCCCACCTAGCGCCAGATCTACTGCCCTAACAGCCGCCGCCGAAGACGCGCCACTGCTTCCCAAGCCCCTGCCCGGAGGTACTCCCTTCCAGAGCCTAATTTTAGCGGTTAAATTTTGCTCCGCAACCTTCAGGGCGGCTCTAGCGGCGGCAGCCGCGCTGTTCCTCCTCCCAAGGGGCACGGACTTCGCATAGGGGCCACTCACCTCGATGACCATGGCATCGGGCCCGCCATTTACCAGCTCCACCTCGACCAAATCGGAGAAAGCGTCAATTGCTATCCCCATTATATCGTAACCAGGTCCCAAGTTAGCACTAGTGCTCCACGCCCTGACCCTCATAGGGCTAGCCCCCTTATCTTCTCCACGGCCTCATCAACGCTGGAGGCCCTTATGGGCTCGGGGAATGGAAAAGCATCTGGATCCTTGAGGGCGTGACCTGTAGCCACCAAGACCACCTTATCATCGGGAGATATCTCCCTCTCCAGTAACCTCAAGTAACCCGCATAGGAGGCGGCTGAGGCCGGCTCCACCCCCACACCCATTTTCCCCAATGCCCTCTGGGCCTCTAGAATCTCCTCATCGGTCACTATCTCGACGGTCCCGCGACTCTCCTTGAGGGCCTTGAAGGCCTTCGGCCAGTTCACGGGCCTCCCTATTCTTATTGCAGTGGCCACCGTCTCCGGGCTATCAGTGAAGAGGGGCTCATTCAATCCATTCTTGAGGGCTCTAGCTATAGGAGAGGCACCCTCCGCCTGTACGCCCGCTAACTTGGGCGTCCTGTCGGTTAACCCGAATTCTTTCAGCTCACTAAATCCCTTCCATATTGCGGATACGTTTCCAGCGTTCCCTACGGGCAAGACTATCCAATCGGGTACACCTATCTCATCAGCAATCTCGAAGGCGAGGGTCTTCTGCCCCTCTAGCCTCCAAGGGTTAATGGAGTTGAGGGGATAAAGTCCGCTCTTCCTCCCAGATACCCTCATCACCACATCCAAGGCGGCGTCGAAGGGACCATCTATCTCCACAATGATCGCGCCGTGGAGCACCGCCTGAGCTAGCTTCCCCCTGGCTACCTTCCCTTTCGGCAGTACGACGAAGCTCCTCATACCCGCTCTGGAGGCGTACGCGGCGACCGAGGCCGAGGTGTTCCCTGTTGAGGCGCATATCACGCTCTTAACGCCGGCTTCCTTGGCGAGAGATACCGCCACCGTCATCCCCCTATCTTTGAAGGAGCCAGTCGGGTTACTTCCCTCGAACTTCACCCAGAGTCCCTCTCTAACTCCTATTAAGGGAGTTCCTCCCTCTCCCATGGAGACAGGCTTCACTCTAGGTAAGAGTTCCTTATACCTCCAAACCCCGAACTTCCTCGTCCTGAAAAGGGCCCAAGATAGTCCGAGAGGCCTTCTCCTGAAGACCGGTTCCAGCAGACCTCCGCACTGGGGACACACTATCGTCCATGGGTCGGCCCTATACGTCCTGCCACATTTGACACAGCGAAGCTCGTATTCCCCGAGCATCTTGGCTCCCTTCTACACACAGTTATAACTTCTCCCCTCGGTGGAAACTGGGTGGGTGTTTGGATCCGAGGGATGCTTACAGGAAGGTCCTTTCATCAATTGAGGAGCACCATAGATGGTTTAATTCATCTCTCCCCATGATAGCCAGCGAGAATGTTACCAGCCCAGCAGTAAGAAGGGCGATGACGAGCGATTTCGGTCACAGGTACGCTGAGGGATGGGTGGGGGAGAGGGTCTACGCCGGGACCAAGTACATCGACGATGTGGAATCTCTAGCGATGGAACTCATAAAGAAACTGTACGGGGTGAAATTCGCGGATGTACGTCCGATAAGCGGTGTGGTTGCTAATCTATCTGTATACACTGCCCTCACACAGCCTGGAGATGTCGTGATGGCGCTACCCATAACTAAAGGAGGGCACATAAGCATGGGACCTCTAAGGGGATCCAAGGGACAGTTCATAGGAGGCACGGCCGGAGCTGTCAGAGGGCTGGATGTGAAGTACATAGCCTTCGATGACGAGAACATGAATATAGACGTAGACAAGACCATCAGCAGAATGGAGAAGTATAAACCCAAGCTGATAATGATGGGAGGTAGCGTGATCCTCTTCCCTCAACCAGTGAGAGAGCTGGCAGAGGCAGCTAAATCTATGGGGGCTACGGTTAATTATGACGCCGCTCATGTCGCAGGATTAATTGCGGGAGGAAAGTTCCAACGTCCCCTGGAGGAAGGGGCTGATGTGATGACCTTCAGCACTCACAAGACATTCTTCGGCCCCCAACATGGTGCCGTGGTAACCAATGACGAGGAAAAGTTCGAGCTGATCAAATTAGCTAATTTTCCTGGTCTCTTAAGCAATCATCACTTACACGCAGTAGCTGCACTGGCGATAGCGGCTGCGGAGATGCTTGCTTTTGGTGAGGAGTATGCTGAGGCCGTTATTGCGAACGCGAAGGCCCTGGCCCAGGCACTGCACGACGAGGGATTTAAAGTGGTGGCGGAGCACTTGGGGTTCACCGAGAGCCATCAGGTCCTTCTAGATGTGGATGACCTAGGTGGAGGGTACAAATGCGAGAAATTACTCGAGGAGGCTAATATAATAGTGAACAGGAACCTCCTACCATGGGACATAAAGAGGGGGAGGAGCTTCAAGGATCCTGGAGGTCTGAGATTGGGGGTCTCTGAGCTGACTAGGCTAGGCATGGGACCCGATGATATGAGAAGAGTGGCGAGATTCTACAGGGAGGTTCTGATAGACAGAAAAGATCCCAAAGAGGTTGCCAGAGAGGTTTCAGAACTTAGAAAGGGATTCAGGAATGTGAAGTATGCATTCGAGGAGGGCCCGGCCTACGAGCACTGACCTGCGCCGTTTGATAGAAGACAGAACCAGAGGATCGCTGGAGATATTCGAGGAAGCACTGACCCTACTCGACAAATCGAGAGATCCATGTAGGGATGCTGAAATCCTTAGGAAAGCCCATCCGGAGATGACAGTCCTAGAATACTTGGAGATGGCAGCTTGCTCAGGATCCCTTCAAAGGTTAAGGGAGTTCTATGGCAGATCTAGGGAAGAACTGGCTTCCACATGCGCCAAGCTTCTGTCTGAGCTAGGAATAGATGTCATAGCGACCTTGAGCAGGAGTTCCGCTGTTATAAACTGCTTAAGGAGCTCTCCTGTAGGTGAAGTGGTAGTTGGGGAGTCCAGACCGGGGAGAGAAGGGCTGAAAACGGCGGAAATTCTTAGAGACGAGGGATTTAAGGTCACTCTAGTGGTGGATGCCCTCCTCCCATGGTATTCCAAGAGGAAGGGAGCTCTAGGCTTGGTAGGAGCAGATAGGGTCACCCCTTCCCACCTGATAAACAAGGCGGGCACCTTCCCATTAGCATCCCTGATCAAGACGATAGCAGTCCCCGGACTGCTAAAACTTCACAAGGGTGAGTACACTATCGAGGAGAGGGATCCTGAGGAGGTGGCCGTGTTGGAAGGAGTGGAAGTGGTTAACCTCTACTTCGACGAGACCCCCCTTGACTCCTTCCACAGGTTAGTGTTCGAGGGCCTCGTGTTAGAACCCGAGGAGATAGGGAAGGCCTTTCAAAAATTGGAGATGGTGCTGGGAATCAAAGCAAATGAAGGATCATCAAGAAGAATCCTATCACAGCGGAAATGATCCAAGCGACTATTGAGATGGCCGCAGCGGTGAGCCATCCTACCTTGAACCATGCCTTCAGCACCCAAATCCAGATCACTATGATAATGATCTTCTCCAAGATCCATAGAGGAAGAATGGCGAAGATGACCCCGAGCACGAAGTCTATCACCGACCAAACAAAGGCTAGAGCTAGGGCTGACAGAAATGGTTGCTCCTTCTTCTCAGGGAGCACTATTTTCTGAGCTAACCAGAGGACGATGGCGCTCACGACTAGGGTCACGAGGAACCTCACGAGCGAACCGAGAATACCGGTCATTGAAATCATATGGATCTGGGAACTCCCCCTAGGGAAGGCTAAAAAGGGAGATGGTTAGTTGGCCTCATTCCTAATGATCCTCTCTATCTCACTCTGGAACCTTCTCAAGGCAGCCATCTTATCCTCCATGAATATTAGGTCGCTCAGACCCTCCAACACTATGTTGTGGGCAAAGGGAGTGGGCACCTCAACAATCCCTATATCTACCACCCTTATCCTGCCGCTCTCTATGCCCCTTATTACCTCCTCAGCCCTCTCAACATCCATGTAATCCTCTAGGATTTCCCTGTATGCTTCCTTGAGCAGAGGAAACCCATCGATCCTCTCAACTATTTTTAGGAGACTTTGAGCGCTGATCTGCTGCTTGTTAACGCTGATCTCATATCCTTTGTAATTTCTGAGGATCATCAACCCTCTAGCAGCTACGTGCCTGAACCTCCTCCTGAGGAGTTCTGTCTTCGCTAGGGCTCTCTCCAGAACATCCCTCAGGTCCTCTCCTACCAAATCCTCTATCGTCGCAACGGGTTTAACTCCTCTTGGATATATTATCGCGAATCCAGTGTCCTTCACCGCTATTCCTAGGTTCCTCCTCACCCTCCTGCCTGCTATATAGGCCAGAGCCCTCGAGAGAGCATCGTTGGTCCTCCTACCATAGAGTGAGTGAGTCACTTGATGTATTCTGCCCTCCTCGTCGATGTAGTTCTCCACTAAGATGACCTCGTGAGACGGCATGTCTTCCAAGCTCACTCCAAGGGATTTCAGGTAGAGGTACTGCTGTCTCATGTAGTTATATATGGCCAAAGCTGCCATCCTATTCGCATTGCTCATCCCCATTATCATGCCTACTAACTCCCTCTTCGTAGCTCCTCCCTCAAGCAACCTGAAGAACTCGCCTCTGAATTTCCCTATCTCAAGCGCGAGCTCGTAGCTGAGGGGAAGCATCTCCGAGAACCATGCAGGTACTGTTGGCTTCTGGTCGAAGGCCGGCTTGACCTTCACCCTCAACCCCCTCGCCGATACAAACTCGTAGACCTTCCCGCCCAGAACGAACCTGTCTCCAGGCATGAGTCTCTCCAGGAAACTCTCTTCTAAGTTTCCTACGTATTTACCATCTGTAGTGTAAACTTTAGCCGAAACCTCGTCAGGTATGGTCCCTATGTTAGTCGCGTAAATCACCCTAGCGTACTTCCCCCTCCTCCCGAATACCCCCTCCTCCGGATCGTACCATATTTTCCCGTATACCTTCCTGCTTTCGAGCTGAGTGTACTCGCCGGCTAGATACCTGAGGACCGACTCAAAATCCTCCCAGCTCAGGTCTACGTAGGGATAAGCTGATCTCACGAGGTTGTAGGCATCCTCAACCCTCCACTTGCTCTCTACGGCCATTCCCACTATGTGCTGCGCCAGCACATCGAGGGGTCCTTTGGGTATGTGTACCCTATCCAGCCTGCCTGCTAGGGCCTCTCGGAGCATGACCGCAACCTCGACAGCGTCATCCCTGTCCACCACGACGAATCTACCCTTTGAGACTTCATGGAGACGGTGGCCGGCCCTACCGATCCTCTGGAGGGCTCTCGTCACGGATTTAGGGCTGCCTATCTGCACAACCAAGTCTATGTAGCCTATGTCAATGCCCAGCTCTAGGCTGGTGGAGCTCACTATCGCCTTCAGCTCTCCCTTCTTTAACCTCTCTTCAACTTCCCCCCTCACATCCCTAGAGAGGGAGCTGTGGTGTGCGGCTATTCTCTCATCTATGTCCTCAACACTGTCTTTCAGGACCTTCTTCAAATGGAAGACGACCCTCTCAGTTCCGCTTCTCGTGTTAGTGAATATGAGGGTAGTAGTGTGCTCCTTTACTAGTTTGGAGATGAGCTTGTACATTTCAGCGGAAACCTTCTCCGTTGGCGTGTTCACTAAATCGCTGACTGGTGATAACAGAGCTAGATCCAAGGCTTTCGCCCAGTTGGTCTCAACTATCAGGCAGTCCCTAGCCCTCCCGTTCTCATAGCCCACCAAGAACTTGGCAACCTCATCAAGAGGATTTATCGTGGCCGATAGACCTATCCTAATGAAGTCCCTGCCGACGAGCCACCTGAGCCTCTCTAGGGATAGGGAGAGATGTGTTCCCCTTTTGTTCTCCACTAAGCTGTGGATCTCATCTACTATGACCCACTTAACAGTTCTCAGCTTCTCTCTGAATTTAGGAGCAGTGAGGATGATACCCAGTGTCTCGGGAGTAGTTATGAGGATATGAGGTGGCTTCCTTAACTGCTTGGCCTTTTCGCTGGATGGGGTATCCCCAGTTCTTACCGCATGCCTTATCTCAGGTAGATTGGGAGAAAGCTCCCTTATTTCTCGAAGAGGAACCTCTAAGTTCCTGTATATGTCGTTGTTCAGCGCCCTGAGTGGAGATACGTATATCGCGTACACCGAGTCCCTGAGCTCCCCCCTCTCACCCATCTCCAAGAGTTCGCTTATTATGGATAAGAAGGCTGTCAGAGTCTTTCCTGTGCCCGTCGGGCTGGTGACTAGGACATTTCTTCCCTCATGGATCGGAACCACGGCGTATCTTTGAGGAGGACTTAAATCGACGAACTTGGAGTCAAACCAAAGGGCTACAGCCGGATGGAGCACCTCCAGCACTTCCGCCTTTGTGTACTCCCTGAGGGCCCTTGCTATCATGGATACCGCGCTTCATACAAGGAGGGTTTGATAACCTTGGTGGGGACCACTTCGAATCTCAAGCTAAGAAAGTAAGGATGTGAATCATTCGCTGTAGATTCCTAATATTTAAAGCGCAATAACACGAATGATCATCGCCAATAATCCACATTTCGGTAAAACTCTCGCCAGAGTGAATGTGACCCACCGTATTGTTTGAGCGGGTCTATAGTGAAGAGACATGAAAAAGATCTTTCTCGTTGCTGCTCTTCACCTTAATAGGCAGTCTGGGAGGCTCGCAATCATCACCCCCCTAATCTCCTATTACTATTACCCATCTCGGGCAGTGATTGATCTCCTCAGAGTACATGCCATTCACAGCCACTCCTCACTGCACTCAACGCGACCCACCCTCATCTTTCTGGCCGGTCAGACCTCCTCATCGCTTCTTAATATCTCGAAGGTACCATCAGGTCTGTGCAGGAAAAGAAGAGCGTTGGGAAAGATTTTTCTCACTTCCAACAGCGTTTCTAGGTCATCGTCGTGGTATTCGATCACCTCGCAACCCAATCCCTTCACCAAGGAGGGCTTCAGCTCCCTATCCACTTGGTAGTTATCGTTGGGTCTCATAACCAGCTCGTCGAAGGGGATACCGGCAGACATGAGCTGAAGGATGGTATCCCTCCTGAGCCACTCATACCTCCCTGTAATCAGGACCACCTTTAACCCCCTCATCTTCGCATCATGAACCATCTCTATAGCCCTGAATAGCGGTCTATCTAGCTTCAGGAGGTTAGGATCCATGAAATCTCTCCAGAACTCTTTCTGAAGTTCAAACGGCAGCTCTCTCGGTGATCTAACTCCAAATCGGCTTATGGCTACCTCAAACCTACTCCTAGCGTCGAATAACGTGTTATCTATATCGAACACCGCGCACCTCATTAGAGCACCCTAGCAGCCTTCTTCACGACGCCGAGGGGGCCTAGCTCCTCCACACCCACCTCCTCATCCACAATATAAACGATGAAACCATCAAGGTCCACCCTTCTCAGCAGGGGTGAAAGCAAACCAGTGCTCCCTACCTTGAGCAGATCAGTTCCGGGGGCTAAGGGGGAGATGGCAGGCAGAACTAGGATCTCGACTCCCATGTACTGCCCCTTGAGGAATACCTTGAATTTGTGCCCTCCGCCCAGATCATCCCTGAGGGATATAGCCGGATGCTCATGTCCCATCACTATTAAGTCCACTCCCTCTGGGATGGTCAGCAGCTCCTTGTGCCCGTGAAAATACATGACGTTATCGAGAATGAGGTAGGGATCCCTTATCTCGATCCCCTCCCTGAGGAGGATGGGGATCAAGTAATTGTCGTGGTTGCCCCTGATGACCTCGATCCTCACATCTTCATTCCTCAGCGTCCTTATCAGGTCTAAGACTTCCCTCCACTCCTGACTGAGTGCCCCTCCGAACTCATGCTTTATGTCACCGTTGAGAACCACCGTTTCGGGATCCTTCTCCCTTATGTACCTCAAGATCTCCCTCTTTATCCACGGATACTGCTCGTAAGGAAGCTCTATCCCCCTCTCCCTCAGAGCATCCTCGTATCCCAAGTGCAGGTCTGCCACTACCAGTGTACGGTTTATCACGGCGCCGTAGGGAAATACTTCAATGCCGTTGAGAATCACATGTCCTACCCTAAGTTCCCCCCTTAAAACCCCTTCAACGTCCGGAGGTCATCGCTCACTCGGTACCTTCTCGAAGTGTAGAGATCCAAGGATGAGGGTTAATGGATTTATATGAAGGGTTAAGGCTCATCGGAGGATCTCACCATGGAAAGTGTTAATTAAACGGGCGAGGATCTCTCAGATCGGACGGGGCCGTGAAACTGGCCTCCTCGAACGGAACAAGAGGTTGGTAAATTAGTGGTCCAACCTTGGTGACACGCGAAACATGGAGATCCCCACTTGGGCTTGGAACAGGACCTGAGTCAGGGCACTTTGTGGAAGGGGTTAATAGGAACGATATCCTTTATCCTTCGTTAGGAGGTATCTGTGGGAGGAGATCGAGCCATCTCACCCCTGAGAAAGGAGGTATGACCGATGTCACGGGACGCCATCCTAGAATACTTCCCCTACGAGCCGCGAAGATTTCAGATAGAAGCCATAACCTCCATAAGATCAGCAGTGGAGGAGGGCAGGAGGTTCTGCCTACACGCTCCAACAGGATTCGGTAAGACTCCGGTGGTCTTGGCAGCGCTGCTTCCGATAATAGAGGACATGGATGGGGCCATTATATGGGCCGTCAGGACCGGAAACGAGACTGATAGGCCAATCGAAGAGCTCAAACTAATTAGCAGGAGGAAACCGGTTTTCGGCCTCTCCTTCAGGGGTAAGAGGGACATGTGCCCTCTCGCTAGGGATCTGGGGGTCACCAGCTACGAGGGAGTTGGGACCCTTTGCAGAATGAGGAGGGACAAGTGCCCCTATCACAAGAACCTCAAGAGGTTGAAGGGCGAGGAACTGATCCCTCCTCCCAAACCTCTCACCTTCTCGGAAACCTTCGAACTAGCGAGAGGGATGGAGGTGTGCCCCTACTTCCTCCAGATAGCCTTCTTGGAGTATTCTCACGTCATCTCCCTCAGCTACAACTACATCCTCTCACCTCTAGGATGGGTCATAAGGCACAAGGTCCCGTTTAGGGAATCTATACTCGTCGTCGATGAGGCCCACAATATAGAGAGAGCTGCGATGGAGTTGAACAGTAAGGGCGTGACCTCGGTAACCGTTGAAAGGGCCCTGAGGGAGGTCGAGAGGTATGATCCAGAGGGCGAGACGGGGTTGGAGGATAAACTCTCTTCAACACTCAGCTTCATGTCTCAAATTGCGACCTCAGAGGACGGTGTATTTAGCTTGGATGCCCTCCTCGAGGAGACGGGTCTATGCCCAGATGATATAAAGGCCATGTATGCGATAGCCGAAGAGGTATACCGGGATCAGATGAGGAGGGGCAAGGAACCGCGCTCCTACCTCAACTCCATGGCCGAGTTCCTCATAGTAGCACTGGAGAAGAGCGGACAGGAGGGAGTAGCTTATCTCTACTCCAAGGAGAGGTCCGGGGTCAAACTAGAGGTATGGGATATGAGGACTAGGGAATCCTTGACCCCGGTGTGGGAGGATTTCTACAGTGTAGTCTTCATGTCAGGCACGCTAGAACCAATAGAAGCATTCGCCGAGACTGCAGGCGTAGAGTACTGCGCTAAGATGAGCATACCCTCGATGGCCGATCCCGAAAAAGTGAGGAGCCTCATAGTGAGCGGAGTGAGTACTAAAGGGGAGGAACTCTCGGCTGAGATGGTCAAGAGATACTTGAGAGTTGTAGATGTGTTCCTATCCCTGCCTGGAAACTTGGC
>JACXSR010000130.1:0-3400 GCA_035319845.1 Thermoproteota archaeon | reverse complement strand
TCGAGCATCACTTCCCCGGCGCTCCTGAATCCGGCGTAGAAGTCTATCCTCACCCCTCTATCCCTGAGCTCCTCAGCTAGGTGGATGAGGGGAGCTATTCCGTAACCCCCTCCAACTAGGGCTACCCTCCCCTCAACCTCCGTGGTGAAACCCCTGCCGTATGGTCCCCTCACCCAGAGCCTATCCCCGGACCTGAGGGAGTGGATGGCGGAGCTCACCCTCCCCACCTTGGCCACCAGCAGCCAGGTCTCCCCATTCCCCTCCCTGGCCACGCTGACGGGTATCTCTCCCACCTTGGGAACCCAGACCATGACGTACTGCCCTGGCCGCGCCCCCATCTCGCCTTCCAGCGCGATCCTCCTGACCCTCGGGGTGAGGGGTTCGCTCTCGACTATCGTGAGGGGCTTATGTCCCGGCGAGCTGGGCAATGACCTCTTCCTCCGTCAGGTATTCCCCGCAGTACTCGCAGACCAGCTTGAGGGGCTTCCTCGATATCACCCTGAAAGAGGGACGGACCGCCTCTCTCGGCGCATTAGTGACGCACTTGGGATTGACGCACCTCACTATTCCCTCTATCCTCTCCGGAAGCTCCACCTTCCTCTTTTCTATCACCTCATAGTCCCTGACTATGTTTATCGTGGCCGATGGGGCTACGAGCGCTATCTTATTCACCTCCTCACTGCTGAGCTCCCTACCCTCGACCTTCACAATGTCCTTCTTCCCCAGCTTCTTGCTGTAGACATTCATCACCATGGAAACCATATACCCCTCTTCTCCCGTTATCCCCAGAATGCGGAGGACCTTGAGAGCCCTCCCGGCTGGAATGTGGTCTATCACGGTACCGTTACTTATCCGCCTGACCACCAACTCCTCGCTCAAGGTACCACCTCCCTCAGCAGGGCCATCCTCACCGGCACCCCGTAAGAGGCCTGCTTGAAGTAGCGGGCGTGGGGCGTGGAATCAACGTCCAGGGCAATTTCGTCCACCCTCGGGAGGGGATGCAGTATTATCATCGACTCCTTCGCGTTCTTGAGCAGGGCGGCATCTATCCTGTAGCTTCCCTTGACCCTCTCGTACTCTGCAGGGTCCGGGAACCTCTCCTTCTGTATCCTAGTCACGTAGAGGACGTCCAGCTCAGGCAGCACCTCCTCGAGGTCGGCGAACTCCCACGGCATCTTCAAGGTGTCCAGGAGCTCCTCCTTCGGGCGCAAGCTCTCGGGAGCTATCAGGTACACCTTCTTGGGTGAGTAGAGGTTCAACGCCCTGAGGAAGCTACCAGAGGCTCTTCCATACCTTAGATCCCCCAGAACCCCATATACCAGATCGTCTATACCTCTCTTCTCCCTCCAGATGGTGTAGAGGTCTATCATGGCCTGGGTCGGATGCCTCTTCGACCCGTCCCCCGCGTTTATCACCGGGGCATCCGCCAGCTCCGCGGCCAGCTTGGCCGCACCCTCCAAGCTGTGCCTCACCACTATCACGTCAGCGTACGCGTCGAGCATCCTTATAGTGTCGGAGAAGGTCTCCCCCTTGGCTATCGAGGTACCCTGAACTGCATCGAACCCTATGTACCCGCCTCCCAGCCTCAAGGTGGCGGTTTCGAAGCTGAGCCTCGTCCTGGTGCTCGGTTCGAAGAAGGCCAGGGCCACCACCCTTCCCTTCAGCTCGTCCCCCTCGAACTTGGATGAGGCTATCCTGAACAACCTCTCCAGATCGTTCCGGGTGAAATCCAGTATGGAAAGAACGTCTTTCCCCCTAAAACTCAATATCTCACCTCCTCAAGGTAGAGTTCCGCATACCTCCTCTCCTCAGGGGAGAGATCGGGGAGGAGGGATCTCACTATATCCGGGAGGGTTGCGATGCTCCTCAAATCCACGTCCAACTCCCCCAATGCCTCCCTCGCCCCTTGGAGCCTGTCCACCACGACCCATGCTTCCCTGACCTCGGCACCAGCGTCCCTCACAGCCTCGACTGCCCTCCTCAGGGATCCCCCGGTCGTGGCCACGTCGTCTATCACCACGTACTCCCGCTCGTTCACCACGCCCTCCATCCTGCTCATGGTCCCGTGCTCCTTCCTCTCCTTCCTGACGTAGATGAGGGGCCTGGAGCTCAGCATGGCCACGGCCGTGGCCAGGGGCAGGCCCCCCACCGCGACCCCACATATCCCTCCGCCACCTATTCTCCCGGCCAGCTCCTCCGAGATCCTCCTGAACTCCTCAGGAAATGATGGAAGGGGCCTCAAATCCACGTATATAGTGCTCCTCCGGCCGGAGGTGAGGAGGAAATCCCCGAACTTCAGCATGCCCCTCCTCAGGAGGATGGACCCCAGCTCAACGCTCTCCATGGAGGATCACCCTCTGAGCCTCAACCACGCTCCTAGCGGCCTTTATAGGATCCTCGCTCCTCAGAATGGATCTACCCACTATCTCGAAGCTGGCCCCCGCCTCCAAGGCGGATCCCGGCCTCGCTCCTTGGAAACCCACGCCCGGAGAGAAGATCAGGGTATCGGGCAACCTCCTCCTCGCTTCCCTTATCATCTCCGGTCTGGTAGCTCCAACAACGATTCCCATGACGTCGAGCATTCTGGCTTCCTCCAGCAGCTTGACGAAGTTCTCCCTGATGAGCCTGGCTTGAGGGTGGCTCATGCCAGCCACCCCGATCAACTCCAATCCAGTCTCGTACCTTCTATGCCCCGTGAACAGGTGAATTATTGCTGCATCCATGCCCATCCCCTCGAACCTGCTCAAGATGTGCTCGACCACATCGGGTATGTCCGCCAGCTTGAAGTCAGCTATCCAGTAGTACTGCTCATGCCTGCTCACCAGTTCCCCCACTCCCTCCCATCCAATGGCCAGGGCTAGGGGAAAGCCCACCTTCACGCCAACCACGTAATCCTCTAGCCCTTTAAGGAGCTCATCCAAGTCTCCAGATGGGAAGTCGAGGGCGAGAATCAACCGGGAGTCCAGAAAAGAAGATCTCTCAACGAGCTTGTTCCCTATTGGAACCCTTCCTTAGGTCCATCTCCTAACTATATAAATTGATGGGGTTCGTGCCACCTCCGTCACAGGGAGAGGAGGTCCTCCAAGGCTGGCGTGGGGACCGTCATCTCCCTCTCCGGCCCGACCCCGATCATGACCGCCTTCGCGTTGACTTCCCTCTCCACGAACTCCACGTAAGCCTTCACCTCCTCGGGGAAGGAATCCCATCCCCTCCTGACAAGCTCGCCCCAGTCCTCCACGGTCCAGCCGTCAAGCTCCTCGTACACAGGCCTTGCCCTCTCCAAGGCCTCCACGTAGGGGGGAGCCACCCTGTACTCCTCACCATCTATCTCGTAAGCCACCGCCACTTTCACCCTCTCCAAGCCCGAGAGGACATCCACCTTCCTGATCGCCAAGTAGCC
>JACXSR010000071.1:0-3417 GCA_035319845.1 Thermoproteota archaeon | reverse complement strand
GAGAGTCGCCATGATCTTAGCTGGTGGTTTTGGAACTAGACTCTGGCCTCTTAGCCGGAAAGAATATCCAAAGCAATTTGCTAAGGTATTAGGTGACCTGTCCACCTACCAGCAGGTTCTCAGACGCGCCAACATGGTAGCTGATGATGTGGTGGTCGTCACATCGGAGATGTACAAGTACCAGGTGATAGGTCAAGCTCGAGAGATGGACATAGGCTTGGATGAGGGGAACGTAATCTTGGAGCCCGACAGAAAGGATACTGCACCCGCCATATACTACGGACTTTTGAGGGTCGAGGATATGTTCGGTTCCTCCGCAGATGTCACGGTCTTCCCGTCCGATCACATGATCTTGAACGAATCGGAGCTATTCAGGGCGCTCTCGCTCTCCATCAGTTCAGCGGATTCAGGAAAGATCTCCCTGATATCCGTCCCTCCCTCGAAGCCTGAACCGGGATTCGGCTACATCAAAGCCGGTAAGCAGGTAGATGAGGGCGTCTACGAAGTAGAGGAGTTCGTTGAGAAGCCAGGGGTGGAACGAGCGAGGGAGATGATCGAGGAGGGCAACTGGTACTGGAGTACTATGATAATGTCATTCAAATCCTCCCTTATGATGAAAGTCATCGAGGAGAATTTACCTGGAGTCTCGGAGCCCTTCAAGAGATTCGAAGATCCGAAGGAGGCGTATCGCCATGTTCAGAAGGTCGATGTAAGCTCCGGCGCGTTAGCCAAGGTACCTCATCTCCTATCAATAGTACCGACCGAGAACTTGGGATGGAGTGACTTGGGAAGCTTTGAATCAATATACGAGCTTCTGGACAAGGATGGGAGGGGGAACGCCATAAGTGGGCGCGTAAAACATACCGGGTCAGACGGGAATTTGGTGTTATCGAAGAGACTGGTCGCCTTAGTTGGAGTGCAGGACATGATAGTGGTGGACGATGAGGACGCGATCCTCGTCATGCCCAAGGGGAAGGGACAGGAGCTTAGAGAACTGGTTGAAGCCATGCTCAAGGAGAACGTTCCAGAGGTGCTGAGGCACAGGGTGACTTACGAGCCTTGGGGAACTAAGACGACACTACTCAGGGGAGAAGGCTACGAGGTGAGCAGGCTGAGGATATACTCGGGGAAGGGCTTCGGACCTAGGAAGCACTATCACAGGAGCATCTACTGGCAGGTTCTCACTGGAACGGCTAGGGTCCTAGTGAATGGTGAGGAGAGGATAATAACCCGCGGAAAAGGGGTAGAAATACCCGTAGGTTATTCGTACGTTCTACAGAATCCGGGAAAGATACCCTTGGACATAATAGAGATCGCCACAGGGGAGTATCTAGGAAGCGATGATGTCGACGAATCAGGTTTTTAACCTTCCCTTTGGAGAAGGAGAGGAATGGCCTCAGAGGGTGAGCCGAGAAGCGTAAGGGATATCTTAGTCGAGATGAAAGACGCATCCGAGTTCGCCTTGAGCCTCGCATACGCTTCCCTCATGTATCAGGACAGGGAGCTGGCTGAGGAGGTTCTAGGCCTAGAGTCGGAGCTCGATGAGCTGAGGTACAATCTCTTCAAGATGACAATAGTCGCTGGCAGATCACCCAAGGAGGCTGAGGAGCTTGCTGCTCTCTTGGACATAGGCATAGCTGTAGATGAGATATCTGATGCGATGGCCGACCTTGTGAGACTGGTCCTGAAAGGATACCCAGTGCATCCCGCCCTGAGTTGGATGCTCTACACTGCTGAGGAGATAATAGGGCTCGTGAGGATAGAGGAGGCATCCCCACTGATATCCATGAGGGGGGAGGACCTGTATGATCCTGCGAACATCGCTGGATGCGAAGTGCTCGCGGTGAAGAAGAGAGGGAGATGGATATTTGACATTCCTCCAAACTTAGAGCTGGAGGAAGGAGATCTCCTCCTATTGGAGGGCACGAAGGAGAGCATCGAGACGGCTAGGGCTCTCGCTCGGGGCGAGAACTCAAAGCCGGTGGTGCCCGAGAAGCCGCTTGAGAAAGTCGACGAGGCCTCTAAAGAGATAGCGGAGAGGTTGAACAGCATGAAGAGTCTGTCCGAGCTCTCCATATACTTGGCCTACGCTTCCATTCTCTATAACAATCCAGCCATGGCTTCTGAGGTGTCGAGACTGGAGGAAGAGCTCGACGAACTAGAGGACGAGCTCTTCGCCAAGGTGATCACAGACCTCCTCCCGAGCTCAAAGCCTGAGGAGATAATCCCAATAATAAGAGCCGCCTCAGCCTCTGAGAGGCTGGGAGACGCCGCTTCTAGGATGGCCCTTATAGTGGAGAGGGGAGTACCCGCTCACCCTGTTCTCGAGATCGTGGTTGAGGAGAGCGAGGATACCGTGGTGAGAGTTGCCCTGAAAGAGGACAGTGAAGCAGTGGGGTGGAAGATAGGTGACCTAGACCTAGAGGAGAAGACGGGCATGTGGATTCTCGCGATAAAGAGGGGGGTAAGATGGATTTACGCCCCAAGAGATGACGAGATCCTTAGAGAAGGGGATGTCCTCATCCTGACAGGCCCCAAGGAGGGGCTGGAGGATGCAATAAAGGTGTTAGGGGGAGAATTGCTGGAGGATTAACCCCTCAAGTTTCAAGAACCTTTCCGCCTCCTTATCTCCTCTATAAGCTTAGGAACCACCTCGTATAGGTCCGCCACCACGAAGTAGTCACTTACCTCAGATATCGGAGCATCAGGGTCTATGTTGAC
Organism: Thermoproteota archaeon; assembly: GCA_035319845.1. Taxonomy (GTDB): domain Archaea; phylum Korarchaeota; class Korarchaeia; order Korarchaeales; family Korarchaeaceae; genus Korarchaeum. The sequence goes on along the minus strand of JACXSR010000071.1, from coordinate 696 downwards.
TGATATAACAGTTTCCGCGTCCCTGAAACCTACCACATGTTGTATCTGCCCAGATATGCCCAAGGCTAGGTAGATCTTGGGCCTCACTCTGACGCCTGTCATTCCAACGTGCCTCTCTTCAGGCAGCCACTTGAAGTCCGCTGAGATAGGTCTGGTACACGCTACCTCTGCGCCCAAGAGAGAGGCAAGTTCCCTTATCATCTCCAGATCCTCCTTCTTCTTAAGCCCCCTTCCCACAGACACTATTATCTCCGCCTTGGAAAGATCTACTTCAGCTTCCCTCTTCCTCCTCTCAATCAAATTGACCTTAGGAGTGCAATCAACCCTAAACTCATCCACTAAGGAGGGATCTCCGGATTCTGGTTCGAAAGAATCCAGATCCACAGTGATAACCGCGGGAAGTGGTACCTTGAGCTTCTCAATCCCCCTCCCACTGAACACCATTCTCGATACTATCAACTCACCAGCCAGTTCCAACTCTTGAGCGTCTGAGACGTAGGGGATTCCCCTGCGAGCCGCCACCCTGGCCCCTACCTCCTTGAAGTCCCTGGTTGAGGGGAGCAGCATCAGGTCGAACTCCCTCTCGCTCAGAACATTAGTCCAGCAGTCGTTAACGCTTAGATCGGCGATCATGAGCCTATCGACTGGTGTAGAGACCTTTTCTGTACTTATGGCCTCTATCTCTTGAGGAGATAA
>JACXSR010000101.1:0-3440 GCA_035319845.1 Thermoproteota archaeon | reverse complement strand
GAAGGATGGCAGAGGTTATAGAGATCGCTAAAAAAGAGGGAGACAGCGTGGGAGGAGTGGTGGAAGCGGTGGCATTGAATGTGCCACCTGGCTTGGGCGAGCCCATCTTCGACACCATCGAGGGAGATGTGGCGAAGGCCATGTTCTCCATTCCGGCAGTCAAGGGAGTGGAATTCGGCTCTGGCTTCAAGGCAGCGAGAATGAGAGGTTCGGAACACAACGATCCACTGGTGATACGGGATGGGAAAGTGACCTATGCCAAGAACGATCACGGTGGCGTGATAGGCGGGATCACCACAGGCGAGCCCGTCGTGGTAAGGGTAGCCTTCAAGCCCACGTCTTCCATCGCCAAGCCCCAGCGTACCGTGGACTTGGAGGAGATGAAGGAGGTTGAGATAAGGGTTAAAGGCAGGCACGATCCCTGCATCGTGCCCAGAGCTGTTGTGGTGGTCGAAAGCATGTTGGCCTTCGTGCTCGCCGACCACGCGATTAGAGCCGGACTCATACCCAAGGTTCTGAGGTGATTGCGATGGAGGACCTGAGGGCCAAGATAAGGGAGGTAACCCTGAGGATAGTGGAGCTGTATGCCGAGAGGATGTCCCTAGTCAAGCGAGTAGCCGAGCTGAAGAGGAAGAGGGGATCGGCGATAAGGGACGAGGGGGTGGAGACTAGACTATGGGAGGAAGTCTCGGCTAAATGCAGGGAGAGGGGTCTGGATCAGTTTGACTGTAGGAGAATTTTCAGTTTCCTGATCTCATCCTCCATCAGGGCGCAGATACCCGAGGGTGGTGGAGCTGGACCGCATGTGGAGGTCTTCAAGAGGGCTAAGGAGATTGAGAGATCCGGAAACAAGGTGTACCACTTGGAGGTAGGTGAACCTCCTTGGTCCTTCCCTCCTGCGGTCTTGGATTCGCTAGTCGAGGCCATAAAGAGGGGGGAGACCAGGTACGGTACCTCGCTGGGCACTCCCAGATTCAAAGAAGTCGCGAGTGAGTGGCTTTCTCGCAGGGACGGAGTTGACACCGTACCTGAGGAGGTGATACCGACACCGGGATCCAAGTACGCTATCTTCTCCATACTATCCACGTTCCTCAGGCCAGGCGACAGGGTGGGTGTACTGCTTCCAGCCTGGCCCGCTTACAGAGGAATGGCATCTCATCTCTCATTGGAGATGGTGGAGATCCGTTCAACTGAGGATATCGAGAAGCTGAGGGGCGTGAGAGCCTTCATCCTATGCTCACCCAACAATCCCGATGGGAAGGTGTGGTCCAAGAAGGAGCTAGAATCCCTAGCAGAGGTTCTGAGGGAGACGGATGCGCTTTTGATCAGTGATGATGCATATGCAGAACTGTCGTTCGTGGATAGGACATCTCCCTCAAGGGTCTATGAGAACACGATATCCGTCAACACCCTATCCAAGGCCTTCGGCATGACCGGCTTCAGGTTGGGTTACGTGCGGGGGGACGAGGAGAAGGTGAAGAGACTGGCCAAGTTCCTCGGTCTGACCATCACCAACGTTCCCGAATTCATACAGGAAGCCGGAGCATCAGCCTTGGAGTCAGCTGACGACTGGACACGGAGGGTGATGGATCACCTGATCTCCTACTTGGACCTAGCCATGAGGAAACTCGAAGGAGCCCCTCTCGAGATCAACAGACCGGATGGAGCGTTGTATCTCTTTCCCAAGGTGAAACTCGAAGATTTCGATTCAATGGACTTCGCATTCAGGCTGTTGGAGGATAGGAGGATAGCTGTAGCGCCGGGATCCGGCTTCGGCCCGTACGATGATAGGTTGAGGATAACATACGCCAGTCCAGATGCTGACCAGGGATTGAGGCTGCTGAGGGAGGCCCTTCAATCTTGGAAATCCTAGTGGTGGGAGCGGGCGCCTTAGGCAGCGTATTGGCGGAGTATCTAGCGAGAGAGCATTCTCTCTCCATCTACGATGTGAATAAGGATAGGGCCTCCCAGCTCGCCCATCGCATAGGGGGGAAGTATCTGGAAACAATAGACCCATCCTACGATGTAATCGTGATTTGCGTTCCCATTTCGGCCACTCCAGGGGTGATCCGTGATGTCTCGTCAAGGATGATGGGTGGGATGATTGTGGAGGTGTCATCAGTCAAATATCCCGTGATCTCCCCTATGAAGGAGGCCAATAGGAGGGGCATCAAAACGATCTCCATCCATCCTCTGTTCGGCCCAGGGTTGAAGGATCTATCGAAGGGGAAGGCTGCGCTGATACCCATCGCCAACGCGGATGAGGAGTTGGAGCTAGCATCCTCCCTCTTTCCGTTTGAATACGTGGTGGTGAATCAAGAGGACCACGATCGTGCCATGGCATGGCTCGCTCTCATCCATCTGATCCTCCACGCCTTCCTATCGTCCTCTGAGGGGGATGCAGAGGTTATCAGGTCTCTTGAGACGACGACCTTCAGGTGGTTCCTCAGGCTTGGTGCCTCCTCCTTACTCCAGAGCGAGTCTCTAACGGAGGATCTCATCAGAGAGAATCCATATTTCCGAGAGACGCTGAATCGCTTCCTAGCATCAATAAATGAGGATCTTGGAGGATTGAGGAAAAGAATGAGGAGATGGGTTGAACTCCTCGACCTAGAGTCGTCCTACAGGTCGCTTTATGAGCGATGAACTCACACTCACTCCTCTATTTCGGCAGGATCCTCATCCGTGCTCGGCTTTACTTCCTCCTCTAGAATCTTCTGAACGAACACCGGATGCTGGAATAGAGAGTGATGCATCTCGGGCGAGTAAAACTTGGTCCTCCCTTTCAACTTTCTCTCCTCGAATCTCCTTGCCAGAACGCTGGTCTCTATGTCTGGGGGTACCGCGTAATCTGATCCAAAGGAAAACGTCCAATCATCAGTAAACGACGGTATGTACGCTCTTGCTAAAGCATGCTTCGAAAAAACTTCCCTTATGGCCCTGTACACTCTCTGGAAGGCTAGTCTGTTTATGTGCAACCCGGTGCTGTGGGTCACCATGAGACCACCATCTCCGAGGATCTTCCTCACCTTTTCGTAAAATTCCTTGGTGTAGAGCCTGGCGGCTTGCCCGTAGGGATCCGTCAGATCGAGGATGACCGCATCGAACTTCTCCTCCGTGTTCTCCACGTAAGCCCTGCCATCACCTATGATCAACCTCAACCTGTCGTCATCGAATGCCCCAGCCGGTACCTCTGGCAGATGCTTCATCACCAAATCTATCACTGATCTGTCCAGTTCCACCATGGTGACCTCCTCGACCGGGTGCTTTAGAACTTCCCTCAAGGCGCCTCCATCGCCTCCGCCTATTATTAGGACCTTTTCAGGCCTCTCAACAGATAGAAGGGCCGGATGGACGAGCGTCTCATGGTAGATGAATTCATCGTAGAGGGAGAGCATCACTATATGCTCTATGAAAAGAGATCTCCCGTAAAACGGGAA
>JACXSR010000013.1:0-3466 GCA_035319845.1 Thermoproteota archaeon | reverse complement strand
TCCCTGAGGTTCTCCCTCCACTTCTCCTTCCCACTCGACGACAGGACGCGCAGGTACTGGCCCGCCCCTATCACCACCTCGGGGGAATAATCCCCGTCCACATCCCCTATGGCTGGGGTGAAGAAGGGCTTCTGCACCTTGAAGGTCCAAAGCACTCCTCTTACAGATCTCGCCGTGAGCGTGCCGTCCGCAGTGACGTATACGAGATCTGAGAGACCGTCACCGTCTAGGTCACCCGCTGCCGGCAGAGTGGCGACGCCGTTCGTCCTGAGAAGCAGCCTGTCCCCGTCGACGGCTATGAGGGAGCTCCCATAAAGACAGGCAACTTCCCTGACACCATCACCATCGAGATCCGCTAACACAGGCTCGGAGGTGCACCCGTACTTTGAGTATATGGCCGGCCTTCCGCCCGGCTGCCACGTCAGTATCTCGGTGGGAGTCGTCATCACGACCTCCTTCCTGCCGTCGCCGGTCACGTCGCCGTAGGCGAAACCCCTCGGAGTCTGACTTATTAGCGTCCTGTTAGGGTCGGAGAGGGGCGAATCCGCATAAAAGAGGCTGCCATCGAGGAACCACACGGCCTCATCGTAGCCGTCCCCGTCCATGTCAGCGACGAGAGGAGGAGCTGGCTCCACGCTGCATGGAAAGTCGGTCTTGAAGTCCGCCCACTTGAATCCCGACTCCTCGCTGTATCGGGAGGGTCTTATGAGGGAGAACCACTTCACCCCGGTTGCGCCGTCGAATATGGTGACAGCAGATACCACGTTATCGTTCGGCTTCCAGCAGAGAGCGTAGGTCACCCCGCCACGGGGTGTGGAGGCGTGGGCCATCTTGACCACCCTCCCCGAGCAGGCATTGACGACCTTGAGTGCCTTGAAGGTGTCCAAGTAGTATATGACTCCCCTGGAGGAGGCGAGCACCGCGTTCTTCCCCGCGAACTTAATTACCTCGAGACGACCCTCCGGCTCGTTTATGAGTCCCTGTCTGAGGAACAGGACGGCTCCTCCATCCCTTAAGGCGCCCACTCCCGCGAAGAAGTTGGTGTGAGCCTGCCACTCGTCAGAGGGCACCGCGGCGGATGCTATGGTGGGGAGCGTCAGCATCAGCATCAGCATCAGTGGTATAGGCCGAGCCCTGCGCATCCCGCCATCGGGGGGGTGAGGGGAAAAATAGGCATGCCCCCGAATGTAATGCGCACCTATTCCTCCCCTATAACTCAACCGCTCGATTCCACTGCTAGGGTCGCCACCTTACCTCCCGTGAAGGTCCTGTAAAATCCGTTTATCTGCACGACGAAGCCATCCTTGGGAGCCCTAACCTCCTCCAAAACCTCTCCAAAGGGATCCCTCACCTTGGCCAGGAGTTGGCCCTCGAACACCTCCTCCCCCAGTTCGACGGTGTAGTCCAGTAAACCGGCGGACTCGGCGCTTACCTTCATCCTCTTCATCCCCCTCCTCCTGATCACGGGGAGGAAATCCACCTCCTCGTAATCCTCATCGAGCATCCCGAGCTTGCTCATCACGTTTTTCAGGGCTATGAAGCCAGCCCTCGCCCCCGTCTCATCTATGCCCACGAACCCCGGCAGTTCTATGGTTAGAGCGGGCGTGCCGTTCTTGACCGAGGTTCCGCTGAGGGACCTCCCCAGCCCTATCCTATCGTACAGCTCCGGGTCATAGTTGTATAGGGGGGTCAGACCGCTCGCGTAAGCGACATCCTCCATGAAGTCCCTTATGAGTGGTTCCGCCGGGTGTATGAGGACGAAGGGGATGCAGAGACCTGCTGTGTGGACATCGAGGACGAAGTCCGCCCTCGAAGCCAATGACCAGACCTTAGCGGTGATTCGTTCGGGCAACGAGCCCCTATCGTCGCCCGGGAACATGCGATTCAGATCCAAGGTGGAATACGGGAACCCCCGAATGGAGTAATTGAAGCCCTCCACGTTAACAAGTGAGATGACGGTGAGCTGCCCCTTCAAGCCTGTCTCTCCCTTCAAGTGATCCAGCAGGCGCCATATGGACTTGTGGCCTGTGATCTCGTCCCCATGAACGCTCAGGGTGATGAGTAGCTTGGGTCCCTTGACGGGTCCACTCAGCCTGAGGATGGGGAGGCTCACCTCAGATCCGTCGGGCCTTCGGCCAACCAGCAGTCTCTCCTTAAGCAGCTCCATAGGGGCGGATGGCGGGCATTTGTAATAAGGCTGATCATGATTTTACCTCTGAGGTAAACTCGGGATTCAGTTTACTTTTTAAGTAAACTTTTCGAGAGGGCGAGATGGGTTCCGCGGTGAGAGCCCGGGAGATCCTGCTGGTGGCGGGTATCCTCTCCCTAGCTTCCCTGCTGCTCATGGAGGGGATGCCCGATGTGGAGTCGCTGGCTCCCCACCTGCTGGCTTACTTGAGCGTGGTTCTCCTGCCATATTACCTGATATCCGAGGTGGGAAGCAGGCTTCACCCTAAGAACGGGGAGGACTTCCACGGTGGAGCATTGATAGGAGTGTTGGAAAGGTCCTTCATATTTCTGCTCTTCCTCATGAGCGCGAATTGCACGCTCCCGGTCAAGGACGCTCTAAACTCGCTGGCGATGGTGATTGCCGCGAAGGCCCTGTTCAGATTCAGCGAGAAGACGGTGGAGGCGGAATGGTATATAGTCGGCACGTTCCTCAGCCTCACGAGCGGTGTGGCGCTTTCCTGGCTTTCCCTCTACGTGATATGGGGGAGGCTTGGATGCTAGCCGCCATATTCGACTTGATCCGATCAAGAGAGCTGTGGGATAGGGCAGAAGAGATCAGAGGTCTGGTGAGGGAAGGCATGAACATGGTGGAGAAGAGGTGGGACAACGAGCTCGTCGCCAGGCCGGCCCTGACGGCCGGTGACAGTGTAGAGTTACTAGTCAGGGATTGGAGACCTGTCACCTTCTTCTTCCACTACTCCCTGGCATCTAACCTGAAGTTCAGGGTTGGGCTCGGGGCAGGCAGGGTCGACGTCGTCAGCGAGTTCGCCGATGAGTGCGATGGCCCGGCCTTCTGGAGCGCCAGATCGGCGCTGGAGAGCCTGGACAGGAGGGAGGCCAGGGGGTCCCTCCTGAACTTGGAGGTGGGAGAGGGAGCCGATGCGAGGGACGAGGAGAGCCTGCGAATGGCGGCCCTGTCCATGGCTATGCTAGCCGAGATGCCCGACAGGAGGGTGGCTTACTGCTTCTGGAGGATCTGGTTCGGGAGCAAGGTCGGGGAGATAGCCAGCAGGTACGGGGTGAGTAAGGGAAACGTCAGTAAGACCCTGAGGAGCAGCGGGTGCTTCATCCTCTCCCGGCTGATAGGGTGAGCCCTTGGAGACAATCGTGTCGGACTACATCAGGGTGAAGAAGATGCCGGGCTTCGTCTGCACCCTCTGCGGGGACTGCTGCAGGGATAGGGTGATAGTCCTGTATGAGGAGGACATCGAAAGGCTGGAGAGAGCGGGATACCATG
>JACXSR010000075.1:0-3488 GCA_035319845.1 Thermoproteota archaeon | reverse complement strand
AATCACCCCCTCAGATGATCGTCCAGCCACCTGACTATCCTCTCCAGCCTCTCAACCCTGTGCTTAGGCTTTCCCTTCCTACTGAGATCGTGATCCTCGTTTGGAAAGAGGACCAGCTCTGACTCAACACCGAGAACCTTCAGGGCAGTGAAGAACTGCAGGGCCTGATCCAACCAGCATCTGTAGTCGTCCAAGCTATGAATTATGAGGGTGGGCGTCCTCACCTTCGTCACATGGGCTAGGGGGCTCTTCTCCCAATAGGTCCCGAAGTTCTCCCAGGGATGCCCGCCTATCTGGTCGGGGTTGAAGAAGAACCCTATATCGGTGGTCCCGTACTCGCTTATCCAGTTGCTTATCCCCCTCATGGTCACCGCCGCCTTGAACTTGTCGGTGTGTCCTATGATCCAGTTTGTCATGAAGCCGCCGTAGCTTCCTCCCATCACCGCTAACCTCTCCGGATCAGCCACCCCCCGAGCCACAGCTTCATCCACTGCCTCCATCAGGTCGGCGTAGTCCCTCTCACCGTACCTCCCCCTTATGTCCCTGAACACCTCTCCGTATCCCTCGCTCCCCCTGGGGTTCACCGCCAGGACGGCGTAACCCCTCTCCCTTAGGAGATGGAGTTCATGCATGAACGCATGTCCGAAGGCCGTTGCCGGTCCTCCATGGATGTAGAGGACTGTAGGATAAGGAGGGTCGCCTTTAGGCCTGTAGAGGAAACCCTCCACCTCGACCCCATCGCTGGCCCTGAATCTGAACTCCTCTGGCCTGACAAGATCAACCCTCTCAGTGAAACCCTCGTTGAAACCGGTTAGCTTCCTGAGAGAACCCATACCAGCCGCTAGAGATGCCTCATAAAGTTCCGCCGGTTCATCTATCCTCATCGCGGTCAGGAAGACCCTTCCACTCCTTACATCGAAGCCCCCTATGGAGATCGATCCAGATATGACTGGTCTAGGACTGCCGTCGCTCTCGTAGAGGTGAACAGCAGTTCCATCATGGACTAGAAAGTACCACTTGCCGTCCGCCCATCTCGGCCTCGTATCCATGCCTCCCCTCACATCGCTGTTCAGGCTGTTCCCCAAACTCCTGTCTAGGGGTGAGAGGTCCACCGGATCCCACGCATCCACTGGTGTCTCGTAGAGGTGCCTGTTGGTCACGAGACCCCTCCTCTTATCATGACCAACCACTGCGAGGGCTCTCCCATCACCTCGCCAGCTGACATGGGTGAGGTACCAGTTACCCGGTCCGATCTCCCTCACATCCTCCCCGTAGATGTCGGAGACGAAGAGACTCACATCCAGCTGCTTGGATCTGTCCTTCAGCGCGAGGAAGGCCACGCTCCTACCATCCGGTGAAGGCATGAAGTCCTTCACGTGCAGTTCGGGGGGAGAGATCGGCCAAGTCTCGCCTGTATTGAGATCCACCCCCCTGAGCCGGTTCATGGACCAGTAGGTCCAGCCCTTACCGTTCCACCAGAAGGGAATCTCTTTTACGGTCCTCACGTCCTCCTCCTTCTTCCCCTCGACGAACAGCGCCACACCCACTTCCTTAAACGCCCATTCCGCCCCTTCTATGCTGTTCTCGTGCTTCAACACCCTGTACTCCGGGTATTCGGGCCCGCTCCACACATAGAGCTCATCCCCATCGTCGGAACCCCTGATGAACAGGAACCTACTTCCACCGGGCTCCCAAGAGGGATTTCCATCTTTTGGACCTTGGGTGAGGGGCACCACCCTCCCAGCGTCAGTATCGTAACCCCAGATCCTGTAATCATACGAGTTCTCGTCCATCGAGGCCCTTCCCGATCTGAAGGCCACGAACTTCCCATCATGCCTGGCTCTTGGGGGACCTATCAGCACGAGTTTGGAGAAATCGTCAAGTAACAGCGATCGCATATGGGGTCAGGGAGGGGGATTGTTTTAACGATCAGCCCCCCATCACACCTTCGATGAATTCTGACAGTGTGGAGAGGACCCGGCTATCGCCGTACTTCATCCTTTTAACGGGCTCGCCGTGACCGCCTCTAACGTACAGGGTCGTGACTGGCACCCCCTTGGACCTAAGCAGGGAGGCGAAGCACTCGGCCTGGTGGTTGACCCCATCGGTACCAGCCTCCCCGTCGAGGAGCCGATCCTCACTACCAGCTATCAGGAGGGCAGGGACCCTCTTGATGTCCTCGAAACTGTCGAACGGGAACAGCTCCTTAATAGTCGTGTCGCAGAGCTGATACGTTCCGTTGGACTCCCTCAACCTCACTTCGGGGAATTCTGAAGTACAGTAACCTCCGCTGAGGCCAATGTACCCATCGAAGATGTTCCACACGCCGTACCTGTCAGCCTCAGGCCCATATATCAGGAGGGCTCCTGCTATAGCGCCGGCGGAACTCCCCACGTAGATCGAACCCTGGATCCTCACACTCTTGGACTGAAGGTAGGAAAGGGTCGCCTTTATGCCCTGGGCGATGTCCTCCAAGGGAGTCGGCCATTTAACGGAGGGGCAGACCCTGTACTCGATGCTGGCCACCGCAAACCCTCTTTCAAAGAAAGGGCCGGCCATCGTCCGGGCGCTGGATCCAGTAGCCGTGCCTCCTCTGAATCCCCCGCCGTGCACCACGAATACGAGCCAAACCTCACCTCGACTGGGGAGGTAGAGATCCACGAACTGCCTACGGTCTTCCCCGTACTGTATCCTTATCTCATCCCTCCCATCCCAACCCTTCCGGAGTTGAACCCGACTGGGGACCCCTCGCTCGGTGATGAGGAGGGTCAGGGCAAGGAGGGCAATCACCCCGGAGGCCATTAGGATCAACAACACGTTCTTCCTCACGGCGATCACTCGCATTAATCACGGCGCGACGAATTAAAGGGAGCGTCCCGGAACGCAGCGAAACGCTATCGGAGGGGATGGACATTAATTCCCTTCATCGGCTTGAGTGGGTTTGGGCTCTGGCTTGCCCGGCAGGTAAACGCCGAAGATGTAGTGAAGCAGGACACCTATCCCCCATCCCAGTAGGGGAAACGGAAACCAGAGAAACCCCGGAGTGTAAACGAGATTCACGCCTATAAGCAGAGCGTTAACTAGTAAATACACGGTTAGGTGCACGAGAAATGCCCTCCTCAGCATTCCTAGGATGAACAAGCGTAGCAATTCGCTGTCCTCCCGTACAGTTGATAACATTGATCTCTCGACACGAGATCTGAAAGAGTCCTTTAGACCACGCACAGTCGGTAGCTTTCATTTCACTCGGGCGAATACCTTGGGATGGGCAGTAGATCCGACTCCATTCGGATATAACGGGCTTCTTTTTTTTGGGAGGAGATGCTCAGATGTATGATGACCCGCCAAAGGGTACTAGAGAGCATGGAGCTGAGGCCTGTTTGGGCCGATTCCCTGGGGGCCAAGTCCTTCTGCACACTCATCAGAACTCCCGACGTCTCCATTGTCGTGGACCCTGGGGTCGCGATAATGCACCCTTCTTTCCCCGC
>JACXSR010000137.1:0-17085 GCA_035319845.1 Thermoproteota archaeon | reverse complement strand
GGACGAGGGGAGAGTGATATTCAAGGGGGAGGACATAACTGGAAAGCCACCGCACATCATCACTAGGAAGGGCATAGCCAAGACCCATCAGATAGTGAAGCCATTCAACGACATGACGGTACTGGAAAATGCCATGGTTGGAGCGCTCTTCGGGAAGAGGGCCCGTCAGATAACTATAGGTGAGGCGAAAGAGATCGCTTACCAATCCTTGGAGCTCGTGGGACTGGCGGATAAGGCTGAGGAGTTCGCGGTCAAGCTTACGCTCAGGCAGAAGAAGATGCTGGAGCTGGCTAGGGCTCTCTCTGCAGAGCCGGAGCTCCTTCTGTTGGATGAAGTGCTCGCCGGGCTAAATCCAAAGGAGATAGAGGAAGCCCTTGAGATCATCAAAAAGGTAAAGGAGGAGAGAGACCTGAGCATCATAATGATAGAGCACGTGATGCATGCGGTGATGAACATAGCCGACAGGATAGTGGTGCTGCACTTCGGCTGGAAGATAGCTGAGGGGACCCCTGAGGAAGTGGCCAATAACCCCGAGGTGATAACCGCCTACCTAGGAGATCCTAGGTACGCGCTGAGGTTCGTTAAGAGGAAGGGAGGTGAGGGAGATGGCTCTTCTTGAGCTGAAGAACATAGATGCTGGGTACGGGGAGACTCAAGTTCTCTGGAACATCAACTTGCAGGCTGATGAGGGCATGATAACAGTCATGCTGGGGAGCAATGGCGCCGGGAAGACCACCACGCTGAGGGTCACCAGCGGCATCCTCCAACCGTGGAAAGGTCAGATCGCGCTGGGAGGTGAGGATGTAACCAAACTCCCGGCACACAAGAGGGTTGAGCTGGGAATAGTGATGGTCCCTGAGGGGAGGAGGCTCTGGCCCGAGCTCACTGTCTTCGAGAACCTCGAGCTGGGCGCCTACACGAAGAGAGCTAGAGATAAGTTTGACAGCAGCTTGGATCTGGTGTACAGTCTGTTTCCGAGGTTGAGAGAGAGAAGAAACCAGCTAGCCGGGACTTTGAGCGGCGGAGAGCAGCAGATGCTCGCTATCGGCAGGGCCCTGATGGCCGTTCCCAAGATACTGCTCATGGATGAGCCCTCCCTAGGTCTGGCGCCGAAGCTAGTCGGTGAGATAATGAACGTGGTTAGGAGACTCAGGGATGACGAGAAGCTCACGGTGTTCTTGGTCGAGCAAAATGTGCACATGTCGCTCGAAATAGCGGACTACGGTTACGTGATAGAGCAGGGGAGGATAGTCCTATCCGGTCCCAAGGATGAGTTGGAGGGTAGTGAGAGGATAAAGAAGGCCTATCTGGGCCTTTAAATCCCAATTTTTATCGAGTTATCTGTTAAATCTTCTAGGGCATCCTTATTCTGGATGAGACTCGTCAGCTTCTGGGGAAAGGGTGGCGCGGGTAAGACCACATGCTCGGCTTCCTTGGCAGCGGGGCTATCCGAGGAGGGAATGGACATCCTCCTACTGACGACGGATCCAACTCCGACCCTCTCCGATGTGCTGAGGTTTCCCCTAGGGCCTAAGCCCGCTAAGGTCAACGGCTTCAGGGGATTGTGGGCTGCGGAACTGAGTGAGAGTGCGGTAATTGAGATGTGGAAGGACAGGTTTGGAGATGAGGTGTACGAGGTAGCTTCCTCTTTCCTGCCAGTGGAGAGGGACTTCATAGATTACGTAGCTAGAGCTCCTGGAGTAGCTGATCAGTTCATGCTTTACCTCCTGTATGAGTATTGGAGGGCAGGGGGCTATGATCTTATAGTATGGGACACACCCGCATCCAGTGGGAGTATCAGGTTACTGAGGATAGAGGAAGAGTTCTACTCCCACATGAACGACGCTATACGGATGTATTTGAGGTTGAAAGGGTTCTTAGAGAAGATAAGGAGGGGTAAGAGGGACCCTCTAGAACTGATAGAGGAGTGGAGGTCGCTGGCTAGGGGGATAATGGACTTGCTCACCAGCGACTTTCATCACCTGATCCTAGTGGCTATTCCTGAGAGGATCTCCTACCTCTTGACGCTGAGAATGAGGGATGAATTGGAGGTAATGGGCATAAGTGTTCGGGCACTGATTGTGAACAGATTGTTCAGGGGTTGCGGATGTGAGAAACTGAGCAGGATGATCGAGATCCACGCGAAGGTACTGGAAGAGTTTAAGGCATCTTTCAACCATGTAAGGGTGATAGAGAACGTCGACTATGAGCCGGTAGGTAAGGAGGGTTTGTTGAAGTTCTACGAGTATCTGAGGGAATTAATATGAAGGACAAGGCCTATCTGGTATGGAGCCTGCTTGTCCTAGCTTTATCGTACACAGTACCGTATCTCATCCTCAGAGAATGCAGGGATCTCTCACTGTACGCCTTCTGGCTCGTTCTCACGCTGATCCACTTTGCTGTCACCCTGATCTACCTGAAGGGGGGTGTCCCATGGAGGAGCTGACCGCCGCTGTGATTACCCTGGCGCTTTATCTGCTGGTGGGGACGATAATCGCCCTCCTATCTAGAAGGGTGGGAATCAAGACCACGAGCGATTACTACGTGGCGGGCCACAGGCTAGGTGGCATACTGGCTGCCATCTCCTATGCGGCCACCACGTATTCCGCCTTCATGATGGTGGGGCTTGTTGGGCTCACGTACGCCACCGGCGTGGGGGCCTTTGGATTTGAGATAACCTACCTATTATCCACGATATTCCTCCTAAGCTATGTCGCGCCAAAGGTCTGGAAGTTAGCCAAAGAGAGAAACTGGGTGAGCCCAGCCGAAATGATCTCCGATCTTTACGGGTTGAAACCGCTTTCTCTCATCGTGGCTGCCATGTATCTCCTAGCTCTAATACCATACGCCTCAGCTCAGCTCATAGCTGTCGGTAGAATGGTCGAAGGGATGGCCCCCGGCCTCTACTGGCTCGGTATCGTGCTGGGAGTGGTTGCCGCCCTGATATGGACCGGACTGTCCGGAATGTGGAGCCTCGCCTCTACCGACCTGTACCAAGGCTTGTGGATGATACTGGCAGCTATCGGCTTCATAACTTGGCTCTTCCTTTGGGGCGGGCCGGATATTGCTAGTGGCACTGTGAGAATGGCTGAGAAGGGTCTCTTAGGTATGAAGTGGTCTCCTCTTGTCTTCGTGTCCTACTCCATACCTTGGGCGTTCTTTGCGGTGACCAATCCCCAAGTGGTCCAGAAGCTGTACACGCCGAAGGATGAGAGAGCCTTGAGGAGGCTCATCACACTGTTCACCCTGTTTGGCCTCTCCTACACGGTCATAGTTACGGTAATAGGGCTTGCAAGCAGGGCCCTCACAGAAGCAGGGCGCATTCCCGCCATCAAGGTAGGAGATCAGGTTACTCCCATCTTGCTAAGTTACGCCCCCCTTCCCTTGGCTGTCTTCGTTTTCACCTCCATAGTGGCGGCTGCGATGACCACCATGGACGCGATAGTCCTAGCCCTCTCCTCCACTGCCTCTAGGGATGTGTACCAGCGCTTTCTTGGGGGAGATGACAGGACGGCGATAAACTTGGGGAGGATCTCCATCCTAATCCTGCTGCTCCTTCTGAGCTACGTGGCCTACCTGAAGATAGGTTTCATAGTGGATCTGTCCGTGCTCGCGTCGGCGCTGCTGCTCCCGCTGGCTCCAGTCACCCTGATTGGGTGGTTCTATGGTAGGAGAGGTAAAGTCATGGGATACGCTGCGATAGCGTCCCTCGCATCCGGATTCTCGATAGGGCTGTACTGGGCTCTGGTGCATGGGGCGAGAAAGTCTCTGGTCACCCCGATTTTCGGGCTCCCGTCCACCCTGTTCATCCTCGTAGTATCTACCCTAATAATGTTAATTCCCCTCGCGAGGAGGTGACTCGATGTCAGGCGTGAAGCCCGGCCTCACTGGTGAGTTCACGTATTTAGTTGAGGAAAGCATGGCTGCGCGCCACCTAGGGATCGGGGTCCTCTCTACCCCTAGCATGATAGCCCTCATGGAGATCTCATCCCACAGGACGGTGGAACCATACTTGGACGAGGGTTATACAACCGTGGGCACCTACGTCTGCGTTTACCATAGGGCACCAGCTCCGGTGGGTGACGAGGTCAGGGTGAAGGCGACGCTGGTAGACATGGATGGGAGGAAGCTGGTTTTCAGGGTCGAGGCTTACTGGAGGGGAAAGCTCATAGGCGAGGGAGAGCATTACCGCTTCATAGTGAATGAGGAGAGGTTTGCTTCCAAGCTGAAGGAGGAGTTGGGTTGATCGAGGGCGTGGATGGGAAGACCATACTGAAGAAGCTGGAGAAGGCCTTGGACTTCAGGGAGGAGGAGTTCGTCTCCCTCATGGCGAGCAAATCCAAGAATCCTTTCGAAGTTCTAGTCACCACCATAGTCTCCCAGAACACCAACGATAGAAATACTGCGAAGGCAATGAAGAGGTTGAAGGAGGTCATAGGCAGAGTGGATCCAGAGAAGATAGAAAAGTTGAGTCTGAAGGAGTTGGAGGAGGCACTGAGGCCGGCAGGCCTCTACAGGCAGAAAGCGAGGGTCATCAAGAAGGTGGCCTCCCTTTTGGGCGGGGGGAGGCTCAATCTAATACTCGAGAAGGATCTAGAGGAGGCTAGGAGGGAGCTCATTAGCCTGCCGGGAGTGGGGCCCAAGACCGCCGATGTGCTGCTGAGCGTGACAGGGAGGAGCACCATAGCTGTGGACAGGCACATCACTAGGGTAGCTGTCAGGCTGGGCCTCTCGGAGAGCGACAACTATGAGGAGATAAGGAGGTCTTTGATGGAGTTATTTGATCCAAATGACTATTTGAAGGCCCATCTCCTCTTGATAAAGTTGGGAAGGGTATATTGTCGGCCAAAGAATCCCAGATGTGATGAATGTCCCCTCAGGGATGTGTGCGAATATGCTAGGAGTAACGCTTGATTCACATCCTCTCCAACCTAGGCACGCCGATGAGATCAAGCGATTTCCCCAAAACACCTCTCACTCCCATGACGAGCCATATCCTCGCTTCCCTTATTCCATCAGGAGCATTGATAACAGGATGAGTCTCATAGAACTTGTTGAACACCGAAGCGACTTCGTTGGCGTACTGGGAGATGAGATCCGGTCTGAGGAGCTGATAGGCGCTCTTCACCTTATCCGGGAACTCTGCAAGCATGTAAACTAGAGATACTTCCAAATCAGATGACAGCTTGGATGGATCAAAGGATTCAGGTATCTTCCCTGCCTTCTTCAGGATATTATGGGCTCTAGTATAGGAGTACTGGACGAAGGGCCCGCTGTTCGTCTCGAAGTCGAGGACCCTCTCCCATCGGAACTGAACCACTTTGGTCGGAGAGACATTTATCAGAGCGTACTTGAGGGCGCCGACGGCCACCTTCTCAGCTATCTCCTCTATCTCCGGATCCCTGCCCATACCCCTATCCTCGAGTATCCTCATTACCTTGGCCCTCGCCTCGTCTAAGAGATCGTCCAGCGTTATGTAGAGGGCCCTCCTCCCTGACATTCTGACTCCAACCAGATTGACCATCTCGTAGGCGAAGTGTACGAGGAAATCTGGGTCGTATCCCATGAGGGCGAGGCTCGCCCTCACCTCCTTCTGCTCCAAGGTCTGCTCTGTGGCGATCACATTATAACACCTCGCGACATCCGTGGCCTCCACCTTGAAGAGCGAGTAAGCCACATCCGTTCCCGTGTACAGCCATGTGCCGTCGGATCTAGTGAGGTAGAACCTCGAAGGGACTACTTCCTCGAGCCTGTCTTCGTCCTGCAACTTCCTTACTTCCTCCTCCGTCAATCCGAATATCCTCCTGACATCCTCCCTCTCCCTAATCGCCTTACCGAGATCAACGTAGATCGCTTCGCCGTCCCTACCCAAGTAGCCAGAAGATTCAAGTTTCTCGAGAGATTTTCTCACCCAGCTCTCCCATATGAGTTCGCTCTCCCAGTCGAACTGATCGTAGGTGATGCCCATCCTGCTAAGGGTCTGGAGGAACCCGTTGAGGACGGATTCCGCTACTTCCCTGAAGACCTCCTTAGCCTCGGGATCTCCGGACTGGTACCTCTTCAGGAGATCCATTACGTAGCCATCGTCGAGCTCGGTCAGTCCCCCGGCTATCTCGGGGTCTTGGGCTCTGACCCTCTCTATGGTTTCCTCCCACTCCTTCACATCTCCTTCCTCGGATTCGCCCCTCTCGATCCTGCCTATCTCGAGGATGGCGTTGGCCATCGCGTATATCAGACCGAACCAGTGATCTGGTTTCCCCTTGGGCCTGAGGTGCCTTATCTTGGACCTGCCAGCAGCGAGTATCGCGACTTGGAGGTTACAGTCGTTCACCAAGAAGTGCCTCCTGACATCCCAGCCGAGGTAGTCGAGTATCCTAGCGAAGGAGTCCCCTATTATCGCGTTCCTCCCGCTGCCAACGTGGAGGGGGTGTACGGGGTTGACGCTAGTGTGCTCCACCATCAACTTCTCTCCCTTCCTCTCCCCCCTGCCCAGCTCCTCCCTAGATGCCAAGGAGAGGATGTCCACGAAGAGGGTTTCCCTAGAGATCTTCACGTTGAGATAGCCAGCCTCCACCCTCACCTCCTTCACATAGGGTATGCTGGATGGATCGATCCTCTCGGCCACCAAGAGAGCCGATTCATCTGGTTTCCTCCTCAGATGCCTGGCTAACTTGAATCCAACCGGTAGGCCGTAGACATCCACTTCTTTCGGAGATCGAGCCACTTGCAGGGGAGAGAAGGACTCCCCGACCCCCATCTCCGAGAGGGCTTTATTCACTTCCTCAGCTAGAGCGGATTTCATGGAGCCGAGCGGGTCCGTGGTCATCCCTTTATCTTTAGGTCCGTTATTTAAAACGGTGGTGAGGGATCCGGTTAACGCGCTTCCAAGAGATACTGATCAAAGCCCTAGAAAGCATTCCTTCGGGCAGGATATCCTCATTTAGGGATATAGCGATGGCCTTAGGAGATGTCAGAGCCGCGCTTGCCGTGAGAAATGAGTGCCTAAGGCTCTCAAACCTCACGCCTCACATTCCTTGGTGGAGGGCCGTGTCATCCGATGGGAAACCACTTCCCGGAGCTCTGGAGAGGATTGAAGAGGAGGGTGGACTGGAGGACCTCAGAAAGAGGAAGTTCTTCCGAGATATCAGGGCATGGCCTATCTTCCGGCTGATGGCAGAGGCACAGAGGAGGTTCTCCTCTGAGCTAAACCTGAGACCTTTAAGGGAGGTGGAAGTGGCTGCCGGCGTTGACGTTAGTTACGGGGGAGACGAGGCTGTTGCGGCCTGCGTCTCAGTCGATTCCAGATTGGAGGTCATCGAGGTTGTCTATGAGAGGTTCGTGCCCCAAGTACCTTACGTGCCGACCTATTTGGCCTTCAGGGAGTTGAGGGGTATGCTTCCCTCAGCCCTCAGGTGCGATTTTGACGTCATATTCGTGGACGGACACGGTCTTTCCCACCCAAGGATGCTGGGAGAGGCTTCACACCTAGGACTGCTCTTGGGAAGGCCTTCCATAGGGGTTGCCAAGTCGAAGCTTGTGGGGAGGTTGGAGGGAAGTCGTATTATCCTCCAAGGGAAGGAGGTGGGTGCCGTCGTGGGAAGGGGGTTCGTCTCCCCCGGCCATCTAGTGGACTTGGAAAGCAGTATAGAGATCTCTAGGAAGTTCTGGAGGGAAGGAAAGCAGCCCCTCCCCCTTATAATGGCCCACAGGCTTTCCAAAGGTGCTATACGGGGATCCTGATTTCATGCGATTTACCGGCCTGCAGATCCACTCTCATGACGGAGTCCCTGCCTTCGGGGTTTATCACCGTGAGCTGAAGGTCCTTCACATCGCTGTAGGGCATTATCTTCCCCTCCAAGTATTTCCTATCGTACCTGAAGGAGCCCTTCACATCACTCACCGCTCTGAACCTTTCGACCAATGAGCTGGGCGGAGCTACCCATATCCCCCTCTCATGGGCGTTCCTGAGAAGGGATAGAGTTGATAGTTCATCTAGCGCATCAACTGCCACCATGCATCCCCACTTTGCCACGAAATCCGCTGCTCTAGCTGCAGATTCCCTGTCTGACACCCTTCCTACCAGTGGAATGTTCCAGACCAGACCATTGGGTTTGAAAGGACAACCGATACCGAGAGGGAACCCGAAATCCCCGACAATTTCACCCGCTAGGACATACCCCGCTTCGACGTAGGCTGCCGACTTCCAAGCATCCATCAAGGTCGAGGCAATACCCTTGAACCTCACACCTATTCCTCCCCTCTTGATCACGGTGGCAACCTCCTCGTACTCCTCAGCCATGGACATGTGATCTATGGAGGCC
The DNA here is from genome assembly GCA_035319845.1 of Thermoproteota archaeon. GTDB lineage: Archaea > Korarchaeota > Korarchaeia > Korarchaeales > Korarchaeaceae > Korarchaeum. The sequence continues at coordinate 8,764 of JACXSR010000137.1, read as the reverse complement.
CTGACTGAGGCCAGAAGGCCCACCTCGTGCCCACTCTCCTCCATGGATACGAGCATCTCTCTGATCTTCGTCGGAGTGTAGTCCTCGCCCCTTCCAACGAAGAACGTGAGATCCTCTGTTCTCCTGACTAACCTCTCTATCCAGGACTCCGTCCTTCTGAGTAGTCTTCTCAGATCCAGTCTCAAGCCAGAACGCCCCATCCTGTATACTGGGATGGAGATGGACATGCCACCCTTATAGCCCGATGGGGGGATCCGCTTCATTATGAGCGGGAGTCTCTCCCTCTTGTGAAGTAGGAGTATGGAGAACAGCAGGAACTTGGCATGTAGGTCAACTATGGGAGTGGACGCGGGAACCCCCCTCATCTCCTCTAGGACCTTGGGATTGAAGCGTCTGTCGCTAGTTCTTATCCTTTTCAGGCCTAGGGAGGACTCCGCTCCGTGGAGGAAGTAACTCACATTCCTGAAGAGGTCATATCCCAAAAGTAAATGTGAATCCTTGGAGTAAAGGGGGGCCTGTCTGAGCAATTGTTCGCCCTCGAGATCATACTTGGCTCCGAAATACGGTATCTTCACCCGATCCACAACCATGAAGCCCGCAGGCTCAGGCGGGGATTTTTTGATCTCGGTTTTATCCCCACCGTAGTAAGATAGGGCCGTCTCACCGATGAATATTGAGGGGATGGTCACTGGAACGAACTCTGTGGCCTCGGGGAATATGGCTACGGAATGCTTCAGAGGATCTGGTTCATCCACCTCCTCCCAGAACAGCCCTAGTGAGTTTAGAGTGTGCTTGACCGCATCCCTTACCTCTCTGTCCAAGGACCTAACAGCCGCAATGTTCGTTGGGACCACGCCCCCTATAGAACGGAGGTGGTGGGGCCGGTGGGACTTGAACCCACGTCCTACGGGTCTCCCCCTCAGTGCTCCAGTGACTGGAGCCCGCCGCCCTACCTTTCCAGGGCGTTCCCCCAATCATGGGGGGAGAGCCAGGCTGGGCCACGGCCCCCCAAATCCTCCCCCCTTTAAATCGAGGAAGTTATATAAATAGTTTGTCCGGTGTTAGCGATGAAATGCCACTACTGCCAGCGTGAAGGTACCATATTCGTGGAGAATTTGGGGGATTGGGTTTGCGAGGAGCACTTCGAGAGGTACTTCCTGAAAAGAGTTGACAGGGTATTAAGGAGGGTCAGGAAAGGTAGTTCGCTCCTGTTCGGGGTGTCAGGCGGGAAAGATTCCGTGGCCGCGCTGCACGCGTCCAGCCTGGTGGCCCCCAAATATCAGCTTAGGCTGGGGGCTGCGATAGTGTACACGGGCTTGGCTCCAGACTGCCTCGAGGTCTTCAAATCCCTCACCGAGGATTTGGGGATAGAGGGCATCGTGATAGATGTGAGGGAGTGGGGGATAAAGATCCCTCCGGATCCTAGGGCCGCTTGCTTCGTCTGTGGAGTGGTGAACAGATACCTGTTGAACAGGTATGCGGTGGAGAGGGGGTACGATTACGTGGCCACGGGTCACAACTTGGATGACATGGCTTACTTCGGGTTCAATAACCTGATCACCCATTCCCTAGACTACCTCTTCTACCAGTACGACTCCGTGACCCGGCCTATGCCTGAGTTCAAGATGGCCGGAAAGGTTAAGCCCCTGTTTTGGGTTAGTGACTCCGATGCCCTGAATTATGTTAGGATGAAGGGCCTCCCAACCTGCGTGACTAAATGCCCGTACGAGGGCAGGGATAAGCAGGCGGAAATCAAGCCCCTACTGAATCAAGTCAGGAGAAAGTGGCCACCCTCTCTAGTCAACTTCGTGAGTAGCCTGAGGGAGCTAGCCAAGATGGTAGAACCCCCACCCCGTAAGATTAATCTATGTGAGAGGTGCGGTTATCCGACATCGGGTAGGGTCTGCGCTTTCTGCAGATTGAAGGAGAGGCTTGAGAGGGAGGTAGCGTGATGAGACTCTTCGATGCTCATTGTCACTTGGAAGAGGAAGCCTTCGACGATGATAGGGAGGAGGTGATCAAGAGGGCGAGAGAGGCTGGATTAGTGGGCATCGTAACCTCGCCCATTTATCCCGATGATGCCGAGAAAGCCCTGAGGCTGTTCAGAGGTCACCAGATGGTGAGAATATCTATCGGACTGGACGTGGCTGAGTACGGCGATGAGGAGGAGGTGAGTGCCACTCTGGATTTGATAAGGTCGCATGCCGATGATATAGTGGCTGTGGGTGAAGTTGGACTTGATTACAGGATATTAAGGTCGGGCGGCCCTCCCAAGGAGAAACAGAAGGAGGTTTTCAGGCTCTTCATTAGGCTCGCCAAGGAATTGGACAAGCCCCTAGTCATTCACAGTTTATGGGCTCAAAGACCCGTTCTAAGGGTGTTGGATGAGGAAGGGGCTGAAAGGGTTGTACTGCATGCATTCGGGGGAACTCCAGAGGATGTTAAGTTCGCTGTGGAAAGGGGGTGGCTGGTCAGCGTCCCCACCAATGTGGTGAGGTCCAACAATGTACAGAAGGTGGTCAGAGCCACTCCTGTAGAATACATGGTATTGGAGTCCGACTCACCGGTGCTTGCCCCTAACCCCAAGGAGAGAAACGAGCCAGCGAACATCAGAGTTTCAGCCAAGTTCATAGCCGAGATGAAAGGGATCGGTGTGGATGATTTGGCCGAGATCACTACGGGAAACGCCATGAGGGTGTACGGTCTTGGGTAGGAGGAAAGGGCCCAGGGTACCTTACGACCTCATAGGCTCTAGGGAGACGGGAGCTGTGGCCATCATAGAGGTGCCTAACGGTATGGATCCTGAAGAGGCAGCTAGAGAGGTGATGAGGAGGCATCCTCACGTCAAGTCCGTGTTACTGAAGGCCGGGGCTAGGGAAGGAGAGTTCAGGGTGAGACCCTTGAGGCTCTTGGCTGGTAGCGAGAAGACGGAGGTCGTTCACAAGGAACACGGATACAGGATAAAGCTCGATCCCCGCAGGGTCTACTTCTCCCCAAGGGAGTCAACTGAGAGGCAAATTGTTGCAGAAAGTGTGAGGGATGGGGAGCTGGTGCTTGTTATGTTCGCCGGGGCGGGTCCCTACGCGATCGCCATTGCCAAGCGAAGGAGGGCCCAGGTGGTTGGTGTGGAATTGAACCCCGTAGCTGTCAGGTACTTTCAGGAGAATGTGCTCCTCAACAGAGTGGGCCACCTCGTCTTTCCCGTAGAGGGGGATGTGGCCTATGTCACGCCCGCGATGTACGGCAGATTCGATAGGGTAGTGATGCCCCTGCCAAAGGGAGCTTACGAGTTCATAAGTCACGCCCTCCGGGCGCTTAGAGGCGGGAGGGGGGTGATACACTTCTACTACTGGGGAGGTGAGGAGGCACTCTCCAAAGCTGAGGAGATGTTCAGGAAGGAGGCCTCCTCTCTCGGTTTGGAGGCCACCTCCGTGGGTTATCGGATTGTCTCCAGCTATGCCCCCAGAGTCTACAAGGTGCGTGTGGATTTTTTAGTGAGACCTTTAAATGTAGAGTGAAGTTTGAAAATTAGGTTTTTAGTCCAACCCTACTACCGATAGAGGGGATTCCAAATTGGCCGGGGATTTGCGAAAAGACGTCAAGGATCTTCTAAACGATCTCTCGCCGGAAATGAGGACCAGAGTCATCGATCATCTGGACAGACTAAACAAAACGTTTCCTCTGAACGATGGACCCCTCTACGAACTCATCTCATCGTTCAAGAAGAGTTTGGAGGCAGTGAACCACATCCCAAGCCTCCTTACCGACAAACTGACCGATCATTTCAGGATGAACAGGGATAGATTCGCCAGTCAGTTCCAGCAAGACGTCGAATTTCTCATCAAAGCAGGGGATATCAAGGAATTGGATGACGCCGAGGTGAGATTGCTCACTCAGGCAGCCAAAGACTCCATGGAGGCCATGTTCTCCTCGCTGATAGATGCGATGAGTAAAGTTCTGAACGATTATCTCAGGTGGGCTCCTAAGGCACTTGGTCCCTCCACCGGGAACGGAGTTGCGGAGAAGACCCTAGATATGTTCGCCACCCTCATGTACCAGCTGGCGTTGGCCAAGGCTGAGAAAGACCTGTGCAGGGAGGAGGTCGAGTCCCTCAGGAACATGGTGATACCGAAGGCGACTGGGAGATACAAGGTGCTTGAAGTTCTTGAAAAGGCCACCGAGCCCATGAGAACAATAGCTATAGCCTCGGAGCTCGGGCTGGCTGAGGTGACGGTGAGGAGGTACATAAAAGACTTGGAGAGGGAGGGCCTCGTTGAGAGGGTCGGCAACGGCAAGCCCTACAAGTATGTCCTGAGGGATAGGAATTGGAGGAAGAAGCTGGTGGTGGATCGCAGGAAGAAAGGGAAATAATCGTCCTAGTCTCACCTATATGCGAACCTTCCTTGGAGGCCGCTCGCCGGGTAAAGGAGTGGGCTCGTCGGAGGGGCCTAAAGGTCAGGGAGATCTCGGCCTTGGAGCCCGAGGGGCAGAGCTACATACTGGAGCTGGGTATAAAGAAGGTCCCAGCCCTCATAATAGGGAGGAAGCTCGTCTCTGAAGGAGAAGTGAGGCTTTCAGAGGTTTCCTGATGCGCACCGAAGTTCTTGTGGTTGGAGGGGGTATATCGGGCTCCACACTCGCCTATCTGCTGTCGAGAAAGGGTTTCTCCGTGACCTTAGTTGACAGGAGGAGGATCATCGGACACCCCCACCACTGCTCCGGTATCTTAGGACCCGACGCTCTGGATGAGCTAGCGCTGTTCTCCGATGAATGGGTAGTCGGCGAGGTAAACTGGGCGACATTCCTATCCCCGGGAGGTTTTGGGTTAGAGGTACGTGGGCGTTTAGCAACGGTCGTTGACAGGGCGCGGATGGACAAGGAGACTTGGGAGGCGGCGCTCTCCGAGGGAGCTAAGGGTTTCCTCTCCACCGGGTTTAAGGGGTTAAGATCGAGGAACGAGGCTCTGGTAGGTGACATGGTTGTCGAGTATGATCTGCTGGTGGGGGCGGATGGGTCTCTCTCCTCTGTAGCAAACGAGCTTGGCTTTCCACCCATGGAATTTGAGATAGGGATCCATAAGGTCGTGGAGGGTAGAGAGATCGACGGTTACAGTGTGAGGGTGAGGGAGGGTAGTAAGTTCAGTTGGGTCCAGCCTTGGAAGGGGGGCAGGAAGGTTGGGGCTCTGGGAAGAATCGGTGATCCGCTGCTCTCATGGATCGAGGGGATGACGATGGATCCAGCGATCGGCTATGAGGGAGGGGTGATCCCTATAGGTCCCAGGAGAAGATTCTGGATGGGCAATGTGGCGCTGGTGGGGGATGCGGCCGGCCAGGTGAAACCCATTAGCAGGGGAGGCGTCCTCCTCGCAGTTCGAGGAGCCAAGTACCTGGCTAGCTGTCTGGAGGACTTGGATGACCTGAAAGGTTCTCTGAAGTGCTACGAGTCGAAGTGGTGGCAGCGTAACAGACGTGAGATCTCCTTGGGATGGGCCGTGAGGAAATACTTGGAATCTCTCGATAATCAGCAGATCGACCGACTTTTTGCCCTGATTCGGGAGGGGGATCTCCTAGAGGATTTCCACGTGGATAGGCAGTCGGCGCCACTCAAAATCGGCCGTTTACCTAAAATTCTTAAATTAGCCTCCCTGAGTATAGGATCAGCTGCATCGGCCCTCGCCGAGGCATTGAAGTACGTGGTACGGTGATCGAAAAGATGATGGAAACCATGGCCGGAGTTCTGCTGGGCATCGGTGTTGCCCTCTTCTCATTCATCCTCTTCAAGATGTACTCAAGTGTCCCAGAGGTAACCTCAGCCCTGATCTCAATTAATTTAGGGCTCTACGCCATGACATCGCCCAATATTTTCGAGGCGAACAGGTACGTGTTGCTCTACTTCGGCAGCTCGGGGCTCTATTTGATGCACGGCAGGTACTACACTCTGATCACATCCATGTTCCTTCACGCCAACCTACTCCACCTAGGGCTGAACATGTATGCCCTCTACATATTGGGCAAGGTGGTCGAGCTATCCTTGGGCAAGGTCAAGTATCTTCTCATGTACTTCATCTCGGGGGTGGTCGGGAACCTCCTATCAGCCTTCCTTGATCCTCGCACGGTGGGTGTGGGGGCCTCAGGTGCCATAATGGGTCTCTTAGGATACATGGTCGCCATGGAGTACAGGGTAACTGGGAAGCTGAGCTCATCCACCATATTCATCGCCCTCTTCGTGATTTTCGGCGGTTTCTCGGCCAATGTAGACGTCCTGGCACACGCAGGTGGCTTCATCGTGGGATTGATCTGGGGTTTGAGTAGGAGGTTCAGACCTGCTTACACCGTCAGCTACGATCTCTATTACTGACGTAATAAGGGGAAATAACAGGCACTAGCACCCCATTTTAAGATCTCGGATTGATGAACTCCCGGGTGGAGAATGTTCAAGGTTAGGGAGGTAAAGAGGGTTAACGACGTCAGCTGGGAACCCGGGCTGAGGCTAGTTCACCTGAGGGATGATCAGAGATGGCCTGAGCAGTTCTATTCGGAGGAAGGTTATCATGTGGAAGTTAAAGCCCCGATGTCTTATCACAAGGGTAGTTGGATCACTCCCCGAGGCATTTATGCCATGATCGATTACGAGATCACCCTGAAGGGAAGGAAGATAAAGGTCAGGAGGGTCGTTCACGAGAGTGATCCCTACTTCCTGAAGGTTGTCCAAGAGATGCTCTAGTTATATAGTCTGGCATCCCTGTAGCGGAGGTAAATCATGTCCCTAGGGAAGCTTGTGGTAGTTCCAGCCGGCTTCATATACCATTGGATCCTAGAATTCCTCGCCGAGAAGTTGCCTCAAGCATATCCAATAGATGTGGAGATTGATTACACCGAGATAAAAATCCACCCGACCCTGTACGATCATAACACCCATCAATTGAGAAGCGAGAAGTTCCTGCAGTATTTAAGGCAGATTGATAAGTGGGCCTCGGATGAGAAGATCCTAGTTGTGGTGGACGAGGACGCTTATGCTCAAGGGACTAACTTCGTTTTCGGTCAGGCCGAGCTTGGAGGAAGGTTTGGGGCCATCTACCTCCCCAGACTTAAGCCGGAATTCTATGGCGAGAGGGAAAATAGGGCTTTATTCCTCCTTAGGGCTCTTAAGGAGGCATCTCACGAAGTCGGTCACCTCCTAGGCTTGGATCACTGCCCCAACCCAGGATGCGTAATGAACTTCAGCCTCTCAGTATGGGATGTCGACAGAAAGGACTGGAGACCCTGCTACAAGTGTCTGGAGAAGCTGGGTGTTATGAATGTCAGAGCAAGGACCAGACGTAGGCAGATATGACTTACTGCTCGTGGACATAGACGGCGTCGTGTGGCTTGATGGGGAGCCGATAGCGGGTGCGGTTGAGGCTCTCAACGATCTCTCTTCCGCCATTGAGATCAGGTTCGTTACCAACAATTCCACCCGTCACAGGCGCGTTATAGCCTCCCTCCTGAGGGACGCCGGTCTGAGGTGGGTTGGGGAGGAGCACGTGATAACCAGTGCAAGTACGCTGGCTGACTTGGCGCCCTCGATAGGGGTGAGGAGGTGTTACGTCGTGGGCGAGGAGGGCCTCAAGGAGGAACTTAGGGAGAGGGGAATAGATATCGCCGACGAGGGGGATGTATGCGTGGGGATGGACAGATCCTTCAATTACCAGAAGCTGACTAGGGCCCTGAGGAACATATTGAGAGGAGGGCTCTTTCTAGCAACCAACGAGGATCGCACCCTTCCCACATCGGATGGACCGATACCCGGAGCTGGTTCCATGGTTTCAGCGATCTCCGGGGCATGTGGTAGGGGACCGGATCTGGTGGTGGGCAAGCCGAACCCCCTCATGTTCCTCCTCGCTAGCCGGAGTGCCGGCGCAACCCGACCCCTCGTGATCGGGGATAGACCTGAGACGGACATCCTCGGAGCTCTGAGGGCCGGTATGGACTCGGCCCTAGTCCTCACGGGAGTGGTAAAAGAATATGAGGGGGTGGTACCTCGACCCAAATACGTTTTGAGGAGCTTGATGGACCTACTCCGTTGAGAGGGACTAAAGGGGCTTACATACTCCTCATAGTCTCTCCCGGCGTTACCCTCACGATAGGGAGGCTGGGAACGTTCGAGATACCATCTGGCACTTTGGGATATGTCGGCTCCGCAATGGGGCCCGGTGGTTTGGGAGCCAGGATAGAAAGGCACTTCAGGAGGGGGAAGTCTCTGAGGTGGCATGTGGACTACCTGACGGAGGTCCTAGATGTACCATGCGCTATAGCACTGCCCGGTGAGGGAGAGGCTCCCCTCTCGAGGGTCCTGTGGGAGGTGGGAAGCCCTGTAATCAGGGGATTCGGTTGCTCCGACAGGAGGGCCGATAGGACCCACCTCTACCTTTTAGGTAGGGATCTCGATGGTGCCCTAGAGATCTTGGGGAAAGTAGGGTGGAGGAAGGCTTATTTGGTATGGAATCCCTACTACAGGTCTAGATGAGTCCTAAATCTTTGGGAGTAACGTAAAAAACCAGTTTGTACCTGTGGTAATCCCTGATCACCTGTCTAGCGGCCTCTTCGACATTAGGCTCACCGTCCTTGAATCTCCAGCCCCTCTTCTCAGCTAATTGCTCCAGTATCTTGATGGGATCTGTCTCCTCTATGCCATAGACCTTCCTCACGATCCCGGGATTTGATCTGAGGGCTCTCTCTAACAAGGATATCGCTACCTCCACGGGGTTCTTCAATTCTTCAGGGGG
>JACXSR010000015.1:0-3559 GCA_035319845.1 Thermoproteota archaeon | reverse complement strand
GGGTACTAGAGAACATGGAGCTGAGGCCTGTTTGGGCCGATTCCCTGGGGGCCAAGTCCTTCTGCACACTCATCAGAACTCCCGACGTCTCCATTGTCGTGGACCCTGGGGTCGCGATAATGCACCCTTCTTTCCCCGCCTCATGGGAGATGAAGGAGAGGTGGTTGATAGAGGGATACGAGGCCATCTCCAAGACTATGAGAGAGGCAGAAGTGGTGGTGATAACCCATTATCATTACGATCACTACACGGACTTCGAGGAGTCTTTCTACAGGGGCAGGCTCATCTTGGCCAAGTCGCCTAACGAGTACATAAACGACTCCCAGAGGGAGAGGGCCATCCACTTTTTCACGAATCTGTTCTCGATGGAGGATCTCGATTTAGGGGAGGTCATGGAGGAGCCATCGGGCCTAGAGGTAGGAAACCCCTTGGAGGAGATACCACACGCCATGAGCCTGGATTACGCCGATTACTCGGCCAGGAAGAGGGAGCTCTTGGATAAGGGAATGAGGTGGTTCTCGAAAAGGGTCAAGATGTGGGAGGGATACGCTAGGATCCCCGAGCACGATGGTAGGGAATTCAGGCTGAGGTTAGCGGATGGGAAGGAGTTCTCCTTCGGTAAAACTAGGGTGAGGTTCACCCGACCCATGTTTCACGGCGTGGAATTCAGCAGGGTCGGGTGGGTCATAGGCTTGGTCGTGGAGAGGGCTGGCGAAAAGGTCCTGTACACATCGGACGTGAACGGTCCCATAATAGAGGACTACGCTGACTGGGTGATAGAGGAGAGGCCAAGAGTTGCGCTGATAGATGGGCCCGCCACTTACACACTCGGCTACATGCTGAACCGGATAAACTTGAGGAGGGCCGTTGAGAACCTTAAGAGGATAATCAGGGAGGCTGGCTGCGACCTGATCCTATTGGATCACCACCTCCCTAGGGAGCCTAGGTTCAAGGAGAGGTTGAAGGATGTCTATGAAATAGCTGAGAGGGAGCAGGTTCGTGTGATTACCGTAGCCGAGCACTTTGGTAAGGTACCGGTGGTCCTCTCGCCTGAATAGCTGTGGCCCGTCTCAGTCCACTCACCTGTTCAGCTTCGAACCGCAATTATACGAATTGGGACTCCGAGGATATTTTATTCGGAAAAGTCGACATTTCCACTAGTTTTTGAGCCTGGATCAGGATCGAAGCGGCGTCAAAGATGAGAGTTCCTTCACGACCTTCGTACCCACATCGGTTCAGGTGGGGAAATCGACCCCACAGCTCCGGCCAACTATTATAAGCTCTGATTTCCATATACGCAGGTAGATAATGAATAGAGAGGAGCTCAAACGCAGGATAAGAAGGATCCTGAGCTCGCTGATAAAACTCGCCGCCGCGATGATCGCCCTAGCAGCCCTCGATGCCATGTTTGGGGGGATGAAGTTAGAGACCTTCGGCCTCCTCTTGGATACCAGCGAGATCATGGGAGGGGTGAGGCTACTGGCGATCATATACTACGGGTACTGGATCCTGAAGGACTCCCTCTTCTTCTTAGATCTATTGAGCGACATTCTCGCGAGGAAATTCGGTCTGGGAGAGAAGGGGAACCTGAGAAGAGCGGGTTTGGACTTCCTCTATCTGCTATCCACGGCCCTAGCATGGTTCGGACTCTCTCCCTTTTTCAGGCTCTTGCCCGATATGGTGATCAGGGTGATCTCCGTCCTGTTCATCCTGATATCCCTGCTCTTCGTTTACGACCTCGTGAAGACCGTGTATTCGATGCTCAAGATAAGCTTCGAATCCTTGGTGGAGACCCTCTCGGAGCTGTTGGGTAGGGAGCTAGCGAGGAGATCAGGGGAAGAGGAGGAGAAAGTAGATCTCACTCACGACAAGGTGAAGAAAGGTTAGTGGGGCCCCATACTTGGTAAATTCCATGGGATTCAGTCCTTCCTCCTTCTGAAGGACTCCGACGGCCACGAGAGAGGGGGGTGAAGCGAAGTAGGTCAGGTTACCGCCTATGTTGGCTCCCACCGCGACGGCATAGGGGAGGACCCTGCCGAGAGAGGGCATCGCCTTCAGTATCGAGGTGAAGGTGAGGGCGACGGGTATGTTGTCCACGAATCCGCTGAGCAGCCCAGAGGACCATAGCGTGAGGGTCAGGAAGGTCAGGGGGGCCTCCTCCAATCCCCTCATGTACGACGAGATGTAGTTGAGGAGCCCGGCCTTCTCGACACCTCCCACCACAACGTAGAAGGAGGCTAGGAAGAAGACTGTCGACCAGTCCACATTGGAGAATATCTCGTCGGGGTCGGCTCCTCCCATCCAGAGCATGAGGGTGGCCATGAGGAACGCAACGAGATCCATGGGGAACTGAGGCAAGTTAGCCACGATCAAGGCGAGGAAGACGGAGAAAATAAGGAAGGATCTGATGAGCTTTCTCCTCGCGAAGGAGCTCTTCGTGCTCGTGAACTCTCCCCCGCCCTCCACGTAGAGGCCGCCGGTCACCACCCCAACCAACGCCGTTATGGTCGTGAGGAGAAGGGAGAGGGGCAGGGCCACCCTGAGGAACTCGTTGAAACTTATTCCGAAGTTGAGAGCAACTATCAGGTTGGGTATGCTGCTTATCATCAGTCCCATGGCCCCGCTGTTGGCTATCACGGCTTCGTAGATGATCCACTTCTTCAGGTTGATACCCAGCCGGTCCCTGAGGGAAGTGGTTATTGCCGCCATCACCAGCATGGCCGGGAAGTTCGCCAAGAAGAGGGTGACCGCCAGAGTGAGGTACATGAAGGACACGAAGAGGAGATTCCTCCTCTTGGCGAGGGTCTTGGCCACTAGGAGGCCAATGGCTTGGAAGAGTCCCGACTCAGAGAGCCCCTCCACGAGGATGAGCACGCCCACGATGAAAAGGAGGGTGTGCCAGTCTATGAAGTTGAAGACCTCCTCCGGAGAGAAGAGACCGTAGACGTAGGCTCCGAAGTACACCATTATGGCAGCGGAGATCATGGCCGATGTGGCCCTGTGGTACTTCTCGGTTATCAGGAGGAGTATAGAGAGTAGGAATACGCCGAGAATCGCGAGCTGGGGATCAGTCAGCTGGATCATCCGCTTCCCCGGCCGACCTAGCCAGCTCCTCCACACCTCTCAGGAAATCCTCGTCTTGCTCGAGCCTCCTCGCATCTTCGATGGGGATTTCAACGGGTATTATCAGGAAGGACGCACCATCCCTCTCCAAGAAGAGGTGCGTCAGCCTCTCCACCCTTTCCAAGTAGTACTCGTTCTTAAGAAGATCCTCCAACCTCTCACGCTCTACCTCTTCTTTCAGGTATATTTTCACCCTGATGAAGGGTCTTATGGCCCTCTCCACCTCGTCCCTGAGGTCCTCAAACTTGTTAAGCTTGCTCATCAACCCATCTTCGATGGATCAAGCTAAAAAGTTGCTTTTATCGACCGCAACGGGCGTGGGATAAGATGACTTATTTTAGCCCTTCACCCCTCTAAGGTATGCTCCTGACAGTTGACTCCGGAACTGTGAACAGGGTTTCCGCCCTGTTCTCGAGTCTCGGCCTCTCACGCGATA
>JACXSR010000099.1:0-3589 GCA_035319845.1 Thermoproteota archaeon | reverse complement strand
AGGTCGTCAGGGCCTGCCTCACCGCCGACAAGATCGCGAGAGAGGCCGAGTTCTTCAGCTTCGGGACCAACGACCTCACTCAGGGCACATTCACCTTCAGCAGGGACGATGTGGAGAACAAGTTCATGCACGACTACCTGGAGAAGGGCATACTGGACTTCGACGTCTTCCAGTCGTTGGACTTCGAGGGCGTGGGGGAGCTCATGAGGATCGCCGTGGGGAAGGGAAGGGGCGCCAATCCTGAGCTGGAGATAGGCATATGCGGGGAGCATGGGGGAGATCCGAGGAGCATCGAATTCTGCCACCGCATAGGTCTCGACTACGTGAGCGCATCCCCCTACAGGGTGCCAGTGGCAAGGCTTGCAGCCGCGCATGCGGTCTTGAGGGAGAGGGGGGTTGAGTTCCCCGCTTACTGACCTCCCGTCATCCCTCTTCTCCTTCGATATAGGAGTTCCCGGGAGCTACCCGCCTGGAGGATGTTCTTAGGCGTAGCCAAGTGACCAGTAGGGAGATGAGCGTTATTATACCTATGAACCCGAGGGCTGTGATTACTTGCCCCTCTGATATTGTTCCATGCCCGTACCGTTCCTCCACCTCGGTGCTCGAGGTCGCTGAAGCCGTGGGCGTCTCCACGGTTACGACTCCCCCCTCCTCACCTCCTCCTAACTTCCGTACCTCTATCTCTCCCGAGGTTAGGAGAGCGAGGACGGATCCCTTCGATCCACAGAACAGGCCTTCTATTCCGTTCTCCAGCTCCCGGACCTGCTTCATGGAGCCGCCATTACCTAGCGAGTACACCTTGCCCGTAATATCTCCGAGAAGTATCCCCTTCTCTCCAGCGCAGAACCCCAGCCACCACACGGGGTACTGGTTCAGGTCGAAATCCCCACTCCAGATGATCTCGCCGGTCGTCATGTTGACCCTCATCAACCCGAAGTTACCCCTTCTGTAGATGTAAAGCAATATCTCGCTCTCACTCGGTAAGGCAAGATGTGTGATGTTCCCTTTCACATCGTAAGATCTTATCAGAGTGCCGTCCGTGGAGAGCAGGTAAGCGATCCCGTTCTCAGTTGAGATTATGATTCGATCTCCCACGATGATCAGCATGGATGGGTAGGAGTCCAAATCGAACCGCCACTTCTTCTCGCCCCTTAGAGACACGAAAAAGGCTTCTTTTCCGGATGTGAAGATTATCGCCTGCCAGTCAACCGAGGGAAGGGCCATAGGGTTGTCGCAGGACTTAGCAAAGAGTACCTCGGCGCTCCCGTTGGAATTCTCGTAGACAAAAACGGTCTCATCGTCGAAGACGGCCAAGAGATACTTGGTGTCATCCGATGCGATGGAGTACATGGGGAAGGACTGCTCCCTGTCGACCTTCCAAGCGATGGAACCATCTGTCGAGTTGATAACTAGTATGGTGCCGTTGACAAGGGAGGTGGTCAGTACCCTCCACCTGTATGAGAAATGGATAGATGTCGGAAGGTCTAGGAACCCGTAAGGGAGAGGTACCTTCCATCTCCTCCCAGTAGCATCGTAAAGGGATATCCCTTCGATGGAGCCGACTGCCACCAAGACCCCCTCATCGTAAGGGTGGCTATTGACTTGGACGCTCGGATCAATGAGCATTCCCTCGTCTCCAAGCTTCCTGAGGGTCTCATCGAGTGCGTATATCCCCCTTAGATTACCCAGCAGGACCATGTAACTCCCATCGGGGGATGTCCCTACCTCATTGACTAAAAACGGCTTTCTAAATTCCTCGATAGTATTTCCCCGCTCATCCAAGATCAGGACCCGTGTGCTATTCCCTATAGGTATGGTTATGGCCAACTTCCTGTGATCGGGGAGGAACGTCCCCCCGTAGATTATACCGTGGAAGCTCTGGGACCATAGCTCATCCCCCTGGGGAGAGTACAGAGTCACCGTGTTCATGTCTATAACTGCATAATATCCATCATCATCGACCAAGGGCTGTAGGGTGAACACCTCCTTGAAGCGCGGGTCCCTCTCCCCTGTGGTAGTGTTGAAGACGGTAAGGATGTACTCCTCCAGCACAGCCAAGTAACGGCCCTTCGGGGAATAGTAGACTCCGTTCACATCCTTCAGGATCTTGTGCCAGAGGATCTTCCCATCTGTCCCTGAGAAGCCGGCGACGTATCTATCCCCCTTCCATGCGATAACCACGATGCTTCCGTCTGGGGATATCATGATGGGGTGCACCATCCCGCATACTATCTCATGAGGGTTCTCCCTGCTCCAGATCACCCTCCCTTCCTGCGAGAAGACCGTAATTCTCCCCTCAGAAAGCACCGCCACCCTTCCGTCCTCCGAGATATCGACGTAGGCGCATCTCGTCGCGTTGGTGACCCTGATTTTCCATAGCTCGTTGCCGCTAGGAGATAGCATGTGAACATACCCAAGGAAATCGCTGTAGACCAAGAATCCGGATGAGGATACAGCGGCGCTGATCACCCTTCCCTGCACCTTCAAGGTGTCCGGTCCAGCGCGGACGGTAGGGGTGATCGGTGTGAACGCGATCAGTATCAGGGAGAAGAGAAAATAGGTCGATATTCTCCCCTTCATTGAAATAAGTATACCCTTTTCAGCTTAAGATCTTTGCTAATATATGATGATCCCTTCAATTTTGAAAGTCCCGACTGGGTGGCTGAGGGCCAGACCGCCCAAACGGTCGTGGGCGGGATTTTAAGCTGAGGTTCCCAGACGATTGGGGGTCTCGTCTGAACCTAGTGTGGGCTGCGATACTCGGTGCTCTGCAGGGAGTGACTGAGTGGCTGCCGGTAAGCAGTTCGGGCCATTTGGTCGTGGTTCAAAGGGTGATATCCTATGAATCCGTGCTCTTCGACGCCATGGTGCATGGAGGTACCCTTCTCGCGGTCCTAGTCGTCTTCAGGGTGGAGGTATTCAGGCTCGTCAGGGGTTTGGCTTCCCTACCCCTAGCAGCCACCACCCGGAGGGCCCTCACCCCGGAGGAGAGGATGGCCTGGTATACACTGGTGGGCACCCTGCCGATCGTGGTGGTTGGTCTCCTACTTGCTGACACGGTGGAGGAGATGTTCTCTGAACCCAAGATCGCTGGGATTGGTCTGCTCATCACAGGCTCCCTCCTGCTCGCAACCAAGTACTCCCGAGAGATGAGATCATTGGATCTGAGGGCTTCCATAATCGTGGGCCTCGCCCAAGCCGCGGCAATAGTTCCGGGGATCTCTAGATCGGGGAGCACGATATCCGTCGGCATGATCAGCGGACTGAGGAGGGATGAAGCTGTCACATTCTCCTTTCTTTTGTCGGTCCCAGCCTTAGCGGGAGCATTGATCCTAGAGGTGATGAGATCGCCTTTGAGTGAGGTCGTGGAGCCGGCCAACTTGGTGGGATTCGTCAGCTCATTCGTTGTTGGGGTCGTCGCGATAAAGGCCCTGCTCTCGGTGGTCAGAAGGAGGGAGTTTCATCTCTTCGCTTACTATTGCTTCGCGTTGGGCTTGGTGGTTCTCCTCTTGATACGCTAACTCAGGAGGCGCCTCCCAAAGCGATCGGGTGGGTAAACAATAAATGTAAACAAATGATGTTAACAAGT
>JACXSR010000199.1:0-3628 GCA_035319845.1 Thermoproteota archaeon | reverse complement strand
CCCGGAGCGACTCGGTTAGGGTTAAGGAGAGGAGGGAAATCATTAGGAACATGGCAACTAGGAGTAAACTCCTCAAGCGCCCACCTTGAAGTGAGTAAACCATTTGTTTAATTAAAACGTCATCCGGAATTGTGCGGGATAATAATCCCGTTATATCCACCGAGGACATTCTTCCGACAATCTAATTATAATTCATAGGTCAATCCGTCACGTGGTATAATGCGGAGGGGACGGGCGGGCGCCTTTTTGCTCCTCATCTTCCTGATGATGCTCCTCCCAGTCAGAGGCCTCGACTACTCCGGATGGAAGAAGGCTAGGTACGTTGAGATCGAGAACCCCTACAACGCGCTCACCGATCACCAGATTCTAATCAACATGAACACTAGAAAACTGATGGACGAGGGCCTGATGAGGCCCGACTGCGGCGATCTGAGGTTCTCCGACTTGGACGGGAACCCCCTCCCCTACTGGATAGAATCAGGATGCGGCACGTTCGACACGAAGATCTGGGTGAGGGTGCCCCGGATAGAATCTGGAGACA
The DNA here is from genome assembly GCA_035319845.1 of Thermoproteota archaeon. GTDB lineage: Archaea > Korarchaeota > Korarchaeia > Korarchaeales > Korarchaeaceae > Korarchaeum. The sequence goes on along the minus strand of JACXSR010000199.1, from coordinate 3,087 downwards.
ACAGGATCATCGCATACTACGGTAACCCGCTCGCTGAGAGTGAGAGCGATGAGGTGGCCACCATGGACAGGGCCGTCGCCTTCGGGGGCGGGAATTACGACGAGTTCTACGCAATAGCCTCCGACGGCGAGTACGTTTACGCGGCAGGTTACACCCTTTCCACGGGATTCGGGGGCTACGACGGGCTCATAGTGAAGTTCGATCAGGAGCTGAACCCTGTGAGGTCACGGGCGTATGGTGGTTCCAGCTACGACGGATTCTACGGGGCTCATTCCGACGGCGAGTACGTGTACGCGGTGGGCTACACTTACTCCGAGGGTTCAGGTGGGTACGACGCCATCATCGTGAAGTTTGACAGGGACCTGAATGTGGTAGCCAAGAAGGTTATGGGAGGCAGCAGCCACGACTGGTTCTACGAGGTGACCGGAGATGACCAGTACCTCTATGCCGTTGGCTACACCCTCTCGACCGGTCTGGGTGATTACGATGCTTTCATAGTCAAGATGGATAAGGACCTCAATGTGCTGGCCATGAGGGCCTTGGGGAGCAGCACCTACGAGGGGTTCCATTACGTGACCGTGAGTGGCGATTACGTCTACGCTGCTGGGGTCACCACCTCCGGTTTCGGTAACGACGACGGTCTCATAGCCAAGTTCGATAAAGACTTGAATCTAATCGCGTCGAAGGTGTACGGTGGGACCGATTACGACTTCTTCTATGGAATAGCCTCCATGGGAGGCTACATTTACGTCGCCGGATACGTGGACTCGGCGGGTTCGGGCGGACATGACGGGCTCATAGTGAAGTTCGACGAGGAACTGAATCTGATAGGGGAGAGGGCCTATGGTGGGGCCTTAGACGACGGTTTCGCAACGTTGAGACCCTACAAGGGCTACCTTTACGCGGTCGGCTTCACCGACTCTGAGGGGAGTGGTGCGAGGGACTCCTTAGTGATGAAGCTGGATGGAGATCTGAACATGGTGGCTGTCAGACGGTACGGAGGCTCGGGTAACGAGTGGATGAGCGAGATAATGGGCTTGGACGATTACATATATTTGGGAGGGTTCACCGATACCATTGGCTCAGGAGCGAAGGACGGGATGATCACCAGAGTGTACTGGCTCTTCAATCAGGTGTCGATAGATCCCACCTTCACATTCGCGAACTCCTCCCTCAACTACCAGCCCATTTCCCTCTCCACAGCTGACAGCACCCTGACCTTGACCGTGCCCCCCTTCGCTTGGGCCGACAGCCTGTTGACCGGAAGGGACGCTCCCCTCGCGCTCGCTAGGACATTCCTGAGGAAGATACCCGACCTGACGGGCCATCTAGGCCCGGAGCTCTCTGAGGAAGAGGAAACCAGGAGAATAAAGACCCCGGATCCCGGGAGGATGCAGTGCTACATCTCGATGAGGGGATTCCCCTACTCTCACTACTACGTCACGACGCTCTCGGACTTCAGATTCAACGAGGACATCCTTTCCATGCTGAGGGGCTACATAATCAACGTTAACTGGAGTAACGGCATTTACAGGGGACCCTTCCTCTACGTGGGGGGTCCCGATAAGATACCCTTTCCTTGGGAAACCTACGGTGTCACCTTCATCAAGGAAGGAAGAGAATACAGGGCCCTAAAGTATATGGGGAGGACTTACAGGGCGACTCACGGCTATGAGGACTACGCGGTCGTCCTAGTCGACTGCTCCACGAGGGACGTGAGGGTCGCGGGAATCACCGAGTACGGGACGAGGGCTGGGCTCATATGGGCGGTGAACTATGTTGAGAGCCTTGGAACTGACGGTCTCTTCCTGATCAGGTGGGTCGACGGGAACAGGAATGGTCTGGTGGAGAGTTTCGAGTTGACCGCAGTTCACCACTAATCTTTTTCCCTCTACATCCCGGGCCACCACTCCTGAAATCACCTCTCATGGGGAGTGTTTATCTTTTAGACCTAGGAAAGCGCTCGATGTCGGAGCCGGATAGGGTCTCTCGGATAATCGGTATGCTCGACTCCCTGTCCCCGGAGGAGGCCAGGAGACTCGCCGAGGAGCTCAGGAAGTCCGAGACCAAGAAGATCAGGAGCCTCAGGATATTGATTTGCAATCCCTGGATGGTCAACAGGGCCTACTTCCTACTACTCCAGGTTGCTTGGGTCGTGGTGGCTGCCATGTCCCTGATAGCGGGCATATACCTACTCACCCCCGCTTACGCCGTGTCGGGCAACACCTCCGAGATGATGCGGTCGTTTTTGGAGGCTGTGGCCCAGAACCCCGACCTCTTGGGGGTGGCAGACCCGGTCATGAAGTTGCTCGGCTTCGCCATGCTGGTCGTCGCCGTCGTCGCGTTTTACCAGGCTCACATACTGAGGCAGGCGTATGAGGAGCACTGGGGCGGCGAGAGATGAGACTTAGAGGTGTGATGGATTATCTGATGGTCGTGATGGGGGTACTGGCCGCTCTGGCAGCGTTGGTGCTGCTGGTGGCCTTCGGGCTCCTGTCATTCGAGGAGAGCCCGGGATTGCTCAGCCTGTTCATGGCCTTCCCCCTGCTGGTTGACATCTTCGTGCTCTCCCCAGGGATACCCCTCCTGTATTTGGTGCTGCTGATCGTCCCCCTCCTCCTGACCCTAGCCCTGGCCCTCAGGATCCTGATCAACTTCGGGGAAGGGGAGAGGGCGGGAAGTCGGCCTCATCTCGGGAGCAAGTACGGACTCGGTCAGCTCATAATCTTCGGGATAGGAGCCACTCTAGGTCCCTCGGTCTTTGTCGTCCTGCCGGAGGCTGTGAAAAGGTACGGCTTCAGCTCCCTCTGGGGGGTGATCCTCGCTTCCACCTCGGCCTTCCTCCTCGCCCTGCTCTACGCGAGAATGGACAGGTTGACCCACGACATGGGCGGTTCAGCCGTGGGAGGTCCGGCCTTCGTCAGGAGGGCCTACGGCCCCAAGCACCCCTCCTACCTCGCATCTAGGTTCAGCATGTGGGTCGCCAACACCTCGCTGGCCGCCTTCAACATGCTGGTGCTGATGGACGTGGTCACCTCCTACATCGTTCCGGACGCGCTGACCCTAGTGGGGATGGAGCACCTGGCC
>JACXSR010000020.1:0-3629 GCA_035319845.1 Thermoproteota archaeon | reverse complement strand
CTACGTCCTGGAACTGGGAGGGAGCCCTGTCGAGGTGGGCCTCGTAGTGATGGTTGGGACCGTGGTTCTCGCCTTCTCCAGACTGGTGGGAGGATATCTCGCCGATACGGTCGGAAGGAAGCGCATTCTAGTCCCGATGACCACGCTCTACGGGGCATCGTATTTCCTTTACGCCCTCGCGCCTGACTGGACCTGGGTCCTGTGGGGTACCGTCGTTGGTAGCTTGGCCCTGATGTACCAGCCGGCGGTACAGGCGATAGTCGCCGATACGCTACCTCCCGAGTCCCGGGGTAAGGGGCTGACGGCCTCCCAGACCCCCTCCCAGCTCACGGCATTAGCGGGTCCCCCGCTGGCCACGGTCCTCGTCTCGGCTATGGGGCTGGAGGAGGCCATGAGGCTCCTCTACTCCGTCACGGCCATGGCCGTGATGGCGGCCGGCCTCTCCAGAACCCTGCTCATCGAGACCCACAGGAGGAAGGTCAGGCTTGGTTTGAGGGAGGCCATGAGGGAGTACCTGAGCGCCCTTAGGTTGCTGAGGGGGGATCTAGGTAGGCTCCTCATGGTGACCTCCTCCGTGAGGGCCCTCTACAGGATGTCGTTCCCCTTCACCCAGATCTACGCCGTGAAGGTGCTGGGCGTCAGCGAGGAGTTCTGGGGCCTCGTTTCCACTGCTATGAACTTCGAGTCTACATTCACGACCCTCATATCCGGATATCTAGCTGACAGGATCGGTAGAAGCGCCGTCATGGCGCTTGGATACGCCTCCGGGGCCATCGGCTTGGGGATGCTGGCCCTCGCGCCGAGGGGTCAGCCGTTGTACGTCCTCATCTCGATGCTCATTGCAGTGGTCTTCGCCTCGCGACCCGCCGCCTTCGCCCTCATGGCGGACCTGACGGAGAGGGAGGTGAGGGGCAAGGTCAGCGCGATGAGTGGCCTGCTGGAGGGCAACCTGTCCGGCCTGATGTCTGGGGTAGGAGGGATAGCTTACAGCCTCTACCCACCTCTGCCCTTCGGTATCGCCGCCGTGGGACTGGTCCCCCTCACTCTCGTGACGTGGAAGGTCCTGCCGAGGGGAACTGTGGGACCTAGCTAGCGGACACCCTGTTGTTTCTGAGGAACCTCTGCAGGTGCTCCCTCCTGAAGACGAACCTGACCCCGTACCTCCTCTTGAAGGGAAGCTTCAGGGCGTTGTAGAGGAGGATCAGCGCCTCCAGGCACCTACTGTGGAACGCTCCCTCCCTGTTAATCCTCAAGGCCCCCGTAGGGCATGCCTGGACGCAGATATAGCATCTCCGACATGCCTCCGGGTTGACCATCACGGGCCTCCTCCTCACCCCATCGCCCAAGCCGAACAGGGGAGCCCTCATGGTCTCGATTCCCCATACCTCAGTGGAGAAGGGGCAGGCCGTTATGCACTCCTCTCCACCGCCGCAAGCCGGGTAGTATATCACGAGTGGAGCGTCCTTCCTCACGAACTCCCGCCAATGGGGTGCCTCCAAGCCGATCCCCTGTACTGATCACATCAGTCCTAGATAAGCCCTTCTGACGTGCTCATCCCTCAGGAGTTCTTCGCTCTCCCCTTCAAGCACCACCCTACCCGTTTCGAGTACATAACCCCTGTCGGAGATCTCCAGAGAGATCTTGGCGTTCTGTTCCACAAGGAGTATGGTTACTCCCTCCTCCCTGATCTCCGAGATCACCCTCATTACCCTCTTAACCACCTTTGGTGCGAGTCCCAGCGAAGGCTCGTCCAGCATGAGTATCTGGGGATCGCTCATCAGGCCCCTAGCTATGGCGAGCATCTGCTGCTCTCCACCGCTCAAAGTCGAGGCCAGCTGGTCCTTCCTCTCCTTCAGGACCGGGAATATTTGGAAGACCCTCTCCAGTAGGTCCCGATACCTCGAGCTGTCAACGGCGTAGGCCCCCATCCTCAGGTTCTCCATGACGGTCATCTTTGGGAAGAGGTGCCTGCCCTCCGGGACCAGGGAAAGGCCCATCCTCACTATCTGGTGGGTGGGCAGTCCCGTTATCTCCCGGCCGTCAAACACTATCCTCCCCCCGAACGGCTTCACTATGCCCATGATGCTCCTGAGCGTCGTGGTTTTGCCGGCGCCGTTTGCTCCGATGAGGGAAACTATCTCTCCCCTCCTAACGTCTAAGCTAACGTCCCAGAGCACCTGCACCTCTCCATAGCCCGCATTCAGGCCCTTTATCTCCAGCATCTAGTCCTCACCCAAGTATGCCTCGACGACCTTGGGATCACTCGCCACCTCCTCCGGTCTACCCTCAGCTATCTTCTCGCCGTGATGGAGCACCACGAGGCGGTCGCTGAAGCTCATTATGGCCTTCATCACATGTTCTATCATCACGACAGTCAGGCCCTTCTCCTCCTTTATCTTCCTGAGGAGCTCCACCTCCCACTCCACCTCCTGGCTGCTCAGTCCCGCCATAACCTCATCTAGGAGGAGGACCGTCGGTTCAATGGCCAGCACCCTGGCCAATTCCAGCCGCTTCCTCTCGACGACGGTGAGATGGCCCGCTGGCGAATCTGCCTTGTGATCCAGTCCCACTACCTCGAGTATCCTCCGGGCTTCGTAGACCAAGTCGCTCATCCCAACCCTGAAGCCGTCCCTGCCTCTCTTTGCGAACAGCAATCCGATGAGGACGTTCTCGAGCGTGGTCATCCCTTCGAAGGGTTTGGCTATCTGGAACGTCCTAGCCAAGCCGAGCTTGCTCAGGTAGTGGGGCCTCTTCCCCGTGATGTCGTGACCCAAGTAGATGACCCTCCCCCTGTCGGGCCGGAGGAAGCCTGTGATGACGTTGAAAAGCGTCGTCTTGCCGGCGCCGTTTGGCCCTATTATCCCGAGCACTTCCCTAGGTTTCACATGAAATGACACTCCTCTCAGGGCTTTCAGTCCCCCAAAATACTTGTGGATGTCTATCACTTCAATGACCCTGTCCAGCGAGTCCAGATCCACGCTCAAGTCCCTCAGCGCCACTATGCCTCCCGTCATTTTGACGACCCCCTGATTACCCAGCGCATCGCTGATATCGCTGATAGGCTAAATAACGCTTCAGGTCTTAAATGAGATGCCGAAGCCTTTAAGTTTTTCCCGACTCCTTAAGGTCTGCCCGCTCTGAGGGGTGATGATTTTATGGATGTGAAAGTTGCGGCTGCCGCAATCGTCATTCTGATCGTGGTGGCGGCGGGAGCTTACGTGCTCATGTCGGGCCGGGCCCCCGGCGCTGGAGGGGGCCTGCCGGATAAGGTCCGGTTGGGTGTGATCCTCCCATTAAGCACCGCTTCCTACGCGTCAGCCGGTCAAGAAGCCTTGAGAGGCATGAAAATGGCCGTGGAGGAGATCAACGCCAACGGTGGCGTCCTAGGCAGGCCGGTCGAGTTGGTGATAAGGGACACCAAGGGCGACCCCAACACGGCCATAACGGGGGCCACGGACCTGATCACCAAGGAAAAGGTACCCATAATCATTGGCTTCTACTCCTCCACCGTCACTTACGCCTCCATGAACGCCATCAAGAACTACAAGCCCCTGGTGTTCGTGCTAGGGGCCTCTTCCGTGAAGGTTGAGCAGCTCGTGGGCATGGAGAGATGGTTCTTCCACATGCAC
>JACXSR010000109.1:0-17590 GCA_035319845.1 Thermoproteota archaeon | reverse complement strand
GGATCCCTCTAGTGTCTTTATCATCTCCTCCCAGGCCTCTATAGTCTCCCTAGCCGTTTCAGGATCCATCTTCGAGATTATCACCCCTACGTGGACTATGACGTAGTCACCCGGACTCACCTCTTCGAGGGTAGCATCCACCTCCCTGAGCACCCCACCGAAATCCACTATCGCGGTCCTGTCCTTTACCTCAACCACTTTCCCCGGTATTCCCAAGCACATCACATCATCACCTCGATCCTCGAGGCTATCGCCGATACGGCCTCCATTACCTCTCTAGATGCCTTGTGCGGTAGTTTCCCTGAAGCTAATGCTTCCTCAACGGCTGGTTCCAGGGGAAGGCTTCCCAATACTTGAGTACCGAGGGAAGAGTAGTCCAAGGCCAAGGAGCCGAAGGGTCTGACAATATCCCCGCCACATCTGATGTAGGACATATTCTCTATGATCCCCAAGACCCTAATGCCCTCATCCCTCAGCAGGTCAAGGGCTCTCCTGACGATGGAGAGCGATAGTTTGGAAGGTAGTGTGACGAGGACCGTGCCTGACCTAGGATGTCTCTTAAGAGCTCTAATCGCTAGAATCATTTCATCTCCAGTTCCCGGAGGCAGATCGACCACCAAATAGTCCAGATGACTCCAGTTAGTCAAGGCCACCATCATCTTCAGGAGGGACATCTTGTCCTCGCCCCCCAGTGGGACGGGCGAGTCCCTCACTATGTAGCCCAGAGACATGAGCTCGAGTCCGTTCATTCTCAAGGGCTCGAGTCCATGCTTTGTCGCCTTAATGAGTCGCTCCGATCTGAACACTTGAGGAATTGAGGGCCCATGTACATCCAAGTCCAGCAGGCCTACTTTCCTCCCCATCTCCGACAGGGTGGAGGCGAGTGATATGGAGATGATGCTCTTGCCAACCCCTCCCTTTCCTGAAGCCACCATTAGAAGCCTATCCGCCCTTGAAACTCTCCTCAGAGCCTCATCCTGAAGTACATCGGGTGCTCGCATTATGCTACCACCTTGGAGACCCTCAGATCTTTGCCGCTGATCAGATCGAAGTCCCTGCTACCGCACTTGGGGCACCTCAGGAGCGTCCTTGCCAGATCAGGTAGGAAGTGTAGCGGGCTCTCCCTTACGCCTGCTGGCTCCTCCAATATCTCGAACTCCCTTGAAAGTATTTCATCGGCAGTTTTGAAGTCCCACTCAGCTCCGCAGGAGTTACACCTGAAGTATGCTTTCTCCTCCTTGAGAACAAGTTTCGCTCCCTCGAGGGGGGTCCCCTTCGACAGTTCGTAGAAGGCCTGCTCGAATATCCCAGTATCCAGTTCTAATATCTCTCCCCAAGTGACCTCTACCTCTTTAATCGAGTCCAGCCCCTCCGAGGCCATGAACCCCAGGAGCGACCTGACGACGGCATCAGCCAGTGACCACTCGTGCACATCATCACCTCAACAATTGATCTCGGGACATATCTCCCTCAACCTTTCCTTAAAACGGTGATCATCGATCGAAAACGGAAAACCCCTCTCCGAGAGCATTTCCCTGAGTAAGTGGAGGGCCTCTAAACAGCCTCGGGCAGCGGGTGTTGTTATCCCATCACCCAGATCAATGAGGCAGGGCACTATCCCAATCACGTAGGACTCTCCAGGGAGGTAACCCATTGCATCGGCAGCTGCCACTAATAGTTCGGGAACTACCCCGTGACTCCCGGCTTCAATTAGCATTCTAATGGCCTCTGATGGTTCTACCGCTTTAGGATTCACTTTGAAGAGTTTCACTTGTCCCGGTTCTCCGTCTCGTGGGTCGAGGGCATCCACTAAGAAGAGCATTTCCTTCCCCTCCATATAATCTATCAAGTTGAGGCCTCCCAAACCTCCATCGACCACCTCTATCCACTCAGGTAGGGTGAAGGTGGAAAGGGCCTCCGCGAAGCAGGATCCCACGCCGTCATCGGTAAGGAGCCTGTTCCCTATCCCTAAGATCAGAATCCTAGTTCTCTTATTAGCCTCTCCAGGTTCTTCAGCAGGTCCTCCGAGCACTTCCTGCCCACCTCTGAGATATCAACCCCTTCCACGTGAGGGGAGGGGCAGACGACCTTCCAGATTTCCCTCGGTCCCATCATCGCGATGAGAGCGGAGGCAAGGGATTCAGGATCGTTGACCCCCAATAGGGGAGGTGCGATGAGGTCACCGGCCTTCAGGTGATCAGAGGGAACCTCTAAGTTTATACGCTCAGTTACGGTCGATGTCCCTTCACCGCGCTCTACAGAGACTATCACGATCACATCTGGATCGAACTCCACTACCTCCTGGAGAGCTGCCAGGGGATAGGAGCTAGCATCGAACTTTCCGATGTTCCCCTTTACCTCCATCCTCTCCATTATCCTCAAGGGGATCGATCTGTCCCCTTCCAGTTCATTGCCCGAGAAGATAATCGCCAATCTCTTCCCGCCCATCCTGACCCTTCTCCTCTTCTCCGCCTTCAGCGCATTTCTTATAGCTTCTTCTAAGGAGCCCCCACCCAAGGCCCTCTTGACTTCCTCCTCCAGCTCATTGACATCTTCCCTCTCGGCATCTGGCATGTTGTAGAGGAGGAGTTTTTCTATTTCCAGTCTCCTCATGATCCCCTGCTTCACTGATTCTTCCAGCTCATTTATCTGGCCCATCAGGCTTCCTAGAAACCTTGCCAAACCCTTGAGATCCATAGGAGATCACTAAAAAATGGGGAGGGGGATCAGACTACCTCGATTTTGTCTAGGAGATATTGGACTATGTGTACAGCCTGGAAATCCCTGTCGTATAGGGTTGCCCCCTTGTTGATGTTGTATATGCAGGTGGAGCATCCGGTGACCACAATGTTGGCATTTATCTCGGAGATCTCATCTATCTTCTGCTTTATGGCCTTCTTGTAATCTTCTTCAAGTGGAGGACAGAATTTCTCCTCCCATTCAGCCGGTTTTATCTTCTCGCCAGTGAACTCCTCGATTAACTTCCTACCATCGCATGTTATGAGCGCGATGCCGGTGCCGCCGCCGCAGCAGTGGGAGTACATGCCAGTGCCACGTGGCAGGTCCTCGTAGTTCGTGGTGGATGCCTTGACCAAGATTCTAGGCTGTTCTATTACGCCACTTCCTCTAGCCAGTTTGCAGGGATCGTGCCACGTCACCTTACCATTCTCTTCCTTCTTTATTCGAATCCTCCCTTTCTCGTACAGATCCGCTAAATACTCGGTTACATGGACCACCTCGTAGGGAGGCCTCTCGTTCATCACGAAGGGCATTTCGAACCTCATTTCCATGTACGGCGTCCCTCCATGTGATATCAGCGCCTTCTTCCCACCCACCTTCGACATGTAAGAGTTGATCCTCCTGAACACCTTCCTCTCGGATTCCCTGTCTCCCACAATCACGCCCATGGGAGGTTCGAATCCGAGAGGCTCGGAGGGCATGGTCCAGTTAGCTCCGACCATGTCCAAGATCTTTATGGTGGAAACTATCACTTCCGGCGTGAGCATTGCCTCTACTAACCACGGTAGGTATACTATCTCAGCTCCCTCCTTATCAAGGGGTAGGTCCTTGCCTATCGCCTTTCTAGCCTCTTCCAGTATTCCTTCCCACTTCTCCCTGACCTTGTCGTTGATCAGGACGCTGTCGGATAGTTCAACGGATTGGAGGTACTTGAGGGTTGAGGGAGTTCTGCCCACCTTGTCCAAGATCCTCCTTAGCATTATCACCAGTTTACCGCTGTAAATCCCGAAGGCACAGGTCTGGTAGCAGTACCTGCAGTTGACACATCTGTAGGCCATGTTAACCATTCTGTCCAGATCCTTCTCGTCCTTGGGGTACTTCGCCCCCACTAGTGGGCCGAGCACCTTGCCAGCTATGGTCATTTTCTTCCTGTAGATATATCTCATCTCCTCGGCCTTGTCGGCAGGTTCGTAAATCGGGCCAGCTACTGTGTAGGGGCAGAACGGCGCGCAGATACCGCAGGAGACGCATGACTCCAAGAAGTGCAAGGTAACCGAGTCCAGATCGGAGAGCACGATATCAATGGCCTTCTCAATTCCCTCTATCATAGCCCCCTCCTCCACAGATCATAGGCCTCATGGAGCTTTCCGTACCAGAAACTGAACACGAAGTGGAAGAACTTGGTGAATGGCAGGAGTAACACGAGGATCTCAGCGGTGAGGATGTGCAGGCCCAGCATGAACTTGTAAGTCTCTATGTCGCCCGATGGGAGGTGATGAGTCGCCATGTATCCGCTGATCAATATAGATAGTAGGAGTAGAAGGGCGACGAAGTCTCCTAGCCTCACTCTAGCGAGCTTCTCCCTGAACTTCTCGGGTATCTTCTCCAGAAGTTTGAAGGTGGTACCTATTATGGCCAAGATCGCTAGGACATCTCCGTTAAGTATCACGGTCAACGGTCCCCAGATCGTATTCACGAAGCCGTGAGACATTCCCGTCACTGGAGTGAATGGAGCTGTGACTGTCAAGGCCGAGGAGGTCGCGCTTGTTGGTATGGCAAGTGGGCTCAGGATGCTATACGGTGGGAAGTAGTAGGACCACCATACTATGTGGTGGGAGAGCAGGAAGAGGACGGGAATGACCCCCAAGAAGTGGAGTAAGAAGATGCCGGAGACGAAGGTCACCTTGGATCTCTTTATAGCGGCCACTATTGCGTGTATGAAGGCATCTACGAGTAGATAGATCCTGTGGGGAATGGACGTCTTCCTCCACATCGGCTGAGCTGTTCTTTTGTAGAGGAACACGTATCTAGACAGCCTATATACCATACCGAACGTGAAGATCGCTATGGTCGGTATGAACATGTCATAGACCGCGAACTCATAGAGCCCCATTCCGACCCCCTCATACACCGCAAACGGGGGTGATGAGCTTCTCTATTCTTCTGTTTCCAACGAAGACGTGCACAGAGCACGCTATGCATGGATCAAAGCTCCTTATTGCTCTGACCAAGTCGAGTCCGGTCCACTGATCCTCGGGTACCTCCTCAGTTATGGCAGTTCCTATCACGGATTCTTCGTATGGCCCGGTCTTGCCCCACCTACCCTTTGGAGAGAGGTTCGCTGTTGTGGGGGCATGTATCTGGTAATTCTTTATTCTGTAATTCTCCACGACCATCCAGTGCCTCACGCTTCCCCTCGGTGCCTCGTCGAACCCGAAGGCCACGGAGAATGACGGTTTCTTCCAAGGCCTTGAGGTCTCGGTCTTGCCCGCCTTTGCCAGCTCTAACCCAGCTAGGAGGTTATGCCACGCTGCGGCCACATCAAGGGCGACATTGTAGGCCCTCGCCCTCATCCTCTCTATGGTGGTGGAGGCACCGACCTTGGGTATGTTCCACTCGAAAGTGATCGCATCCCATGTGCCTGAGGGTAGCTCGAGAACACCGTTTGTGCGTGGGAGCTCTATCTTAACCTTCCCTCCGTTGTGCAGGGCGTGAGCCCACATCCTAGCTATCGGTCCGACCTCTATCGGGTAGATCTTCCCCTTCCAGACGAACCTAACCGTACCGGTCCAAGTGTACTTGGATTGCCAGTCCTGAGCTTGCGGGTTGGGGATTGTGGTCTTGTTCCACGGATGGTACTTGGCTAGCTCGGCGTTGCCCCAGACGACTGGATTGCCCAGTGGATCTTTGTCGACGAAGGTCGTGTCCCAGTCCTTGTAGAATCCCCTATCAACCAGCTCGATCGTACCCAAGTTCATGTCAGTCAGCTTATCCGTGACTAGTTCGCCATCGAGTATTAGACCTGGTTTTATGAACCTCTTCCTCCCAGCCTCGTCTATGTTCGCGTATATCTCATCCGGACTCTCTCCTAATGAAGAGTAGACTTCTGGATCCTCGAATATACCGACACTGAGGAGATTAGGTTTCTCGTAGGTCATTCCCTGTTTCTCGTATCCTATAGAGTTGTAGAAGTTGGCGATGTCCTCCCAGACCGCCACTACCATCTTAACCCATGCTGTGAGCTTGGTTAAGCGGTAAGAGTACTCGATCAAGTTCTCAGTGGTCACAGTAGCCCCGATGCCTCCGGGGATCAGGGTCCTCGGATGTGGGTGGGTACCGTAGAACAGGACGCCGGCATGCCTAGCGATCCTCTGCATCTTCAGAGCCAAGATGTAGATCTTCCCTTGTAGAGGATTCAGACCATCCAGCAGATCAGCTACCGTAGAGAAACCGTGTATATCGGAGTTCTCCGCCTTGGTGGCCTTAGCCTCCTCGTACACGGAGGGAGTCAGCTTGGAGACTATCATCCCGCTATAGTCGGGACCGGCCAGTATGTTCAGGTGGGTTGGGTGGTCATACATGTGATCGGTAGCTGCCCAAGCGAGGTTCCTAATGACCACACCAAAGGGTTTGGGCACGGCACCCAACGCCATGTCGTTGGCCCTGACGGATGCGTTGGCATGAGAGGCTGCGCAGACCCCGCAGATCCTGCTGGTGAGGTGAACAGCATCTGGTGGTTCCCTGCCCCTGAGGAAGACCTCGAACCCCCTGAACATCGCGGAGAAGGCCCAAGCCTCCTTCACCATCTTAGTGGCCGTATCCACCACGGCATTCAAACCTAAATGACCCTCAATTCTGGTGATAGGGTCTATGAATATGGTCCTCTCCCCCATCTAATCACCTCCCTCCCCCTTCTCCTCCTTTCCGCCCTTTCTAGCCGGCTCACTCATTATGTAGCCAGCGGCGAGTCCCACTGCTGCAGCCCCGGCGGTTATACCAGCAAGAGTTGCGGTATCAGGCATGGAGGGAGCCTGGAGTGGTTTGTAGAAGGGCTCAAACCTGTCTGGGAAGCCAGGCATGGTGCACCCGATGCAGACGCCTCCGGTCCTAGTGGGACCTCCTATCCCATCAATCCATCCCACCCTGTTCCAAGGACAGTTGCTCACCGGTCCCTTGCACCCCACCTGGAAGAGACACTTGAAGTCGTTATCTCCGGGGTTCTCTCTAAAGTCCCCAGCGGCATAGAAACCCGCTCTGGGACATTGCTCGTGCGTGGTCCTGCCAAATATGTACACTGGTCTCCAGTACTCGTCAAGCTCGGGTAAGGGAAGCAGGCCGTCGACTGCCAGTACCAAGTGCCCCAAGACCCTCAATATGGCGTTACCGTTAGCGGGACATCCGGGTATAGCGACCGCGGGCCTCGCTTCTCCGGTCGGGGATACCTCTAGTTTGCCCTTCCCCTGTATGAAGTTCAAGAAGGGCTTAGCCTCCGGCCATCTGCTTACCGCTCCTTTTATTCCCCTCAGAGGATCGTCGAAGAAGCCAAAGGCCCCTGTAGGGCTCCATCCGTCGGCTGAGTAACCCGTTTGGTCCAAAACTTGGCTGGCGACGATGCCACCGTAGCAGGCGCAGCTGCCGACGGCGACCACGGCAACAGCCCTCTTGAGAAGTCGCCTGACCCACTCGTTTCCTGTGACGGGTCGTCCGTTCTCCTCCCCAAGGACAAACCACCAGCCTCCTGTCTTCGCAGCGGCTTCCTCATCTGGGAAGGAACCCTCTAAAACGAGAACGTAAGGATCGAGTTCTCCGGCTTCTGCCTTGTGAAGGTACTCTATAGCTGCCTCTCCCCACTCAGGCATTATAGTCTCATGGAATACGACTCTGACCTTTCCCGGGCCTATCGCTGGGTTCTCTCCAACCAGCACCTGAATCAGGTCGGGTGCGCTACCTTCTATCATAGAGATGGTGTTCCCTGCGCAGTCTTGAGACTCAAACCAGATCAGATTGACAGATCCCTGCTTGAGCGTCTCAGCAGCTGCCTTTTGGAGTTTTTGGAAGTCCGCTAAAAGTAGTGAGGCAGCTGCAGAGAGTTTCAGGAAGTCCCTTCTGGTAAGGGAGATAGAGGCTAGTGAACCCCCCTCTCGACGCTTCATCCCAAAAACACCTCACATGTACATGTGCGCCACTGTAGTAGTGAGCTGGTATACCTATAAATTTAGTTGAATGTTCAGCCGTAAGTTTGGAAATATGATTGTATCAAGGAGCGCTAAAAGATGAATCGGGGGTTTGAGGCGGTATAATCACGTATTTTGATACTTTAGGGAAATTAGAAATTAAAAAATTAGAAAAATCAAAAATTTTGATATAATGTATAACGACAACATAACTCAAGATTAACTAAGGTAATTCGCCGTTATTCATTTAAATATTTGTAAAAATGATCTCATGAGGAAGTCGTCGTCCCGTTTATTAGGTTTCACTTGGGATTACCTCTCCGGTGTATTCGAAGGGCTCATGGACTGCTGTGATGCTCAGGGTTAGTGGTATAGTGCAGGGAGTCGGTTTCCGGCCCTTTGTATATAGGATAGCCACGAAGACGGGGTTGAAGGGTCATATAAGGAATATGGGGGGGAGCGAGGTAGAGATCCTCATCGAGGGGAGTTATGATAGCGTAGCTGAATTTCTCAAACTGCTATTCATGGAAAAACCGCCTCCCGCTAGGATAGAGGAGTTGGAGTTCAAGGTTGTTCCCCCGGCCGGATACTCTGACTTCAGCATACTCCCAAGCGGTGGGGAGAGACATGTTTATTCGATGATTCCTCCGGACATAGCGGTATGCGATCATTGCCTCCGAGAGGTGTACGATCCTTCTGATAGACATTACAGGTACGCCTTCAACAGCTGCGCCTGGTGCGGTCCCCGGTTCTCTATGATGATGAACGTGCCCTACGATCGGCAGAACACCGCTATGGTCGACTTTCCGCTGTGTGATGATTGCAGAAGGGAGTATGAAGATCCCTCCAACCTGAGGAGGTTTCATGCGCAGGGGATCTCGTGTCCGCAATGTGGTCCGAGTCTCTGGCTGGAGGATTCCAGGGGAGAAAGGTTAGATGTAAGGGATCCCTTGGGGGAGGCCGCTAAGATAATAGATGAGGGGGGAATAGTTGCTATAAAGGGGTTAGGAGGTTACCACATCGCTTGCTTGGCTACGGATGACGACACAGTTTCCGAACTTAGAAAGAGGAAGAGGAGAAGAGAGAAACCCTTCGCCCTCATGGCCCTCGATTTGGATATCGCCCGACTACACTTCTATTTGGATGAGATTGCGGAGAGTGTTCTCACTAGTCCGGAAAGACCTATTTTACTGGTTCCTAGGAGAGAAGGAAGTCCCATCTCAGATCTGGTGGCTCCTGGATTGGGAACTGTTGGTGTGATGCTCCCCTACACGCCTTTACATCATATGCTAATCAACGGAACGAGGGATAAAATTTTAGTGATGACGAGCGGTAACGAACACAATAAGCCGATGTGTACCACTATCGAATGCGCAAGGGAAAGGCTCAGGGACATAGCTGACTACTTCCTCCACCACAATAGGCGGATAGTTAACAGGGTGGACGATAGCGTCGTTAGGTTCACAGCTGGGAGGATCACCATGCTAAGGAGAGGGAGAGGCTACGCACCCGCTTGGATAAGGCTTCCCTCCAAACTGGATCGACCTATCATAGCATTCGGGGCCGAGTTGCAGACAAGCGGGGCTGTGGGATTCTCAGATAAGGTCGTGCTCACCCAGTACATAGGGGATACTGACGAGTTGGAGAACCTCGAGTTTCTGGAGAGGATGCTCAGATTCTTCACGGGGATATACGGAATCGATCCTGCGAAGGCTGTACTGGTGGCCGATATGCATCCCAGTTACTCCACAAGGAAATTAGCTGAGAGATGGGCTGGCATTTATGGAGCGGAGCTTGAGTTAGTTCAGCACCACCACGCTCATATAACCTCGGTAATGTCCGAGATGAGGATCACTCCGGGTGATAAGATCGTGGGAGTGGCTGTTGACGGGCTGGGCTATGGGGATGATGGTACGCTATGGGGGGGTGAGGTCCTCGTCGCGAGCTATGAGAGGTACGAGAGGATTGGTCATCTCAAACCCCAGCCCATGCCTGGAGGGGACAGGGCCTCCAAATATCCGGTTAGGATGCTGATAGGGATTTTAAGCACATTTCTCTCAGAATCGGAGATACGAGAAATATTGAGAGAACGCGGCCTGATAGATAAACTCCCTAGGGGCGAGGTGGAGGTTGATTTCACTCTGAGGCAGTGTCCTAGGGCGCCGGTCATATCGAGTGTTGGGAGGGTCTTGGATTCTGTGTCGGCTTTGCTTGGTATCTGCTTTGAGAGAACTTATGAGGGAGAGCCGGCCATGAAGCTCGAGGCCTTTGCTGAAGGAGGGTCCCTCATCCATGATATGAGCATCCCGGTGAAGGGAGGCGTAGTAGATACCAGCGAACTCCTGAAGCAAATTCTCTACAGCGAAGAGAGTAAGAGGGACTTAGCATTCACATCGATCTACCTATTAGGATTAGCTTTAGGCGAAGTCGCCCTTCGAGCTTTGGATAGGGCTGACTCCGATGTTGTGGCGGTCTCTGGGGGAGCAGCCGTTAATACTCTGTTGATCAGGGGTATGGAGGATGTGCTGGGTAGAGAAGGCGTCAAATTGGTCTTGAATTCTAAGGTACCTCCAGGTGATGGTGGGATTGCGTTGGGTCAGGTTGCGGCTCAATTGGGTGATGGATGATGGAGATCTCCTCCTATAGGGATCCCAGAATTTCAAGGCTGATCGTGAGTAAGATCGCCGAGATAGCTGATGAGCTGGACGATCATGTAAAAATAATGGACTTTTGTGGGACGCATGAGTGGACCATAACCCATTACGGGATAAGGTCCCTGATGCCTGAGAATATTGAGCTAGTCGCTGGCCCTGGGTGCCCGGTGTGCATCACGCCTGGGTACTATGTGGACATAGCTGTCAAGCTTGCTATGGAGGGAATCAGAGTATTCACATTTGGGGATGTTTACAGGCTCCCGGGGAGCTCTAGAGGTGTTCCTAGGAATCTAGAGGAGGCTAAATCGCATGGAGCCGATGTTAAGATTGTTTACAGTGTAGCTGATGCCATAAAATTATCTGCTGATGGTAAGGAGTCAGTTTTCCTCGCAGTGGGTTTCGAGACTACGGCCCCTGCCACATTGGGCCCCATCCATAGGGGTGAAATTCCCGATAACCTGAGCTTCATTATCGTCCACAGATTGACCCCTCCCATAACCAAGTACGTCTTGGAAAACTATCCTAAATCTCCGATAAGAGGAATAATAGCTCCTGGGCATGTTTCAGCTATAACCGGTGCGTCTGAGTGGAAATTCGTGGCTGAGGATTACGGGATACCAGTTGTGGTGTCCGGTTTCGAGCCAGTGGATGTGCTCCTCTCCATATTGGAGATCATAAAGCAGATAAGAGAAGATCGTATCGAGCTGGTCAACGAGTACTCTAGGGTGGTCAGATGGGAGGGTAACCTGAAGGCGAAGGAGGTTATGAGGTCCACCTGCGAGGTTGTTAATGCAGGATGGAGGGGAATAGGCTTCGTCCCCGAGAGCGGGCTGAGATTGAGAAGTACCTACTCAAAGTACGATGCACTGACCAAATACGGTATACCAGAGCTCTCCGAGGAGATGTGGATGGAGGATCTCCCCCCGGGATGCAGGTGCGCGGAAGTAACCCTAGGCATGGCTAAGCCGACCGACTGTCCCCTGTTCAAGAGAGCATGCACACCTGAAAGACCATACGGACCATGTATGGTATCCTCGGAGGGAACATGTCTCATATGGGCTAAGTACGGCGGAGATGAGCTCCTCAGGGGGCTCAGGGAGGAGTTCCCGTCAATCTAAAGTAACACCATAACATATGTTTAGTAATACTTATGAGTAAAACCTAGGTGTGCTCGAGGGATGCGCCGTGCACATACCTGATGGTTTCCTGAGCCCCTTAGTGGCCCTATCCCTCTACGTGATCTCCTTAGTCGTGGTTGGATACTCGGGGAGGAGGTACTTCAAGGAGGGAGGCGACATCTACTATCTATCGGTCATGGCTGCGGGCATCTTCGCAGCTCAGATGTTGAATTGGCCGATACCGGGGGGGACTTCAGCGCATTTAGTAGGAGGGGCTCTTGCTAGCGTTTTACTGGGCCCATTCGGTGGATGCCTAGCTATGTTCATGAACCTGCTCGTCCAGTGCGTGTTGATGGGTGATGGCGGGATAACCGCGCTCGGAGCTAACGCATTCAATATGGCCATAGTGGATGTGTTCGTGGGTTATATCATCTACAGGCTCGTGATGCGCATGTCTGGTGGAAAGAAATTCTTGGCCGGCTTTTTGGCGGGTTGGCTGGCTATAGCTGCGGCTGCTGTTGCATGCGGAGTGGAGATAGGGCTCTCTCCTCAGTTCGGCTATCCATTGAGCGTGACAGTTCCCGTGATGGGGGCATGGCACCTCCTCCTTGGACTGGTGGAGGGGCTAGCTACCGGGTTCATCGTCAGCCGCGTGGAGGTGATAGGTAAATGAAGAGGTCCTACCTCCTGATCTTGATATTGGTTCTCGTGAGTCCCATCTTCGGGGTCGTAGGGGCTGAGATTGTGGGATACCATGAGCCCTTAGATGTGGCTGCAGAGATGATCGGGCTAGGTGAGAGCGAACCGATCTGGACAGGGATATTTCCAGATTACACCGTGCCAGGCCTACCGGATGTTATAGGGTACATAGTGTCGGGGCTGGTGGGCGTCGGGGTCCTCCTCCTGCCTGCTATGCTGAGAGGTAGAAGGGATTGACGTGGCTGGATGACGCCTTTGCGAACTTGATGAATGCGCTGGGGGATTGGATTACTTCATTTGAGCTGCTCAGAGGTAGGATCCAGGTATTCCCGCTTCTATCCTTCATCATAACCATTTTTCTGGCGTCCATTCCATCGTTCTCATCTGATGTCATCCAACTCGCGTATTCCTCCCTTATATCTATCCTATGGGGGTTCTGGCTCACGGGACGTTCATGGATTAGATTTCTGAAGGTCTCGTTAGCTTGGGCTGCCTTCGCTTCCGTGATGATGCTCCCCAAGGTATACCTGTCCGGCTCCTTGAATCCTCTGGTGACATCCCTTAGGGTGCTATCCAGCCTCCTAGTCTTAGAGGCATCCGCGGCCCTCTTCGGAACCAAGTCCGTGATTGGCGGTCTTGGTTTAATAGCGCCTCAGCTCCCTGAATCCATAGATATAATGCTCGGGCAGATCTCGTACTATCTGAGGAACGCTGGGTGGTTGATAATCGCGAAGGGATCTAGAAGTTTCGATGAAAATACTTCCGTGAAGTACGAGATATTGTCGCTCGCGGCCTCGGAGTTACTCAATCGTGGAAGAGAGAGAGCTTTTACGATCTCCTTAGCTAGAAGATCGAGGGTATGGGGCCCCGTTCTTAGCCACTCCCGCGGGTGGGGGGATACAGTTTTGATGGTGACTTTCCTCCTATCGATGTCTCTCCCCTGCGTGAGGTGGATCGTGTGATACTTTCACTGAGGAATGTCAGCTACATATACCCAGATGGGACACCGGCCCTCAGAAATGTGAGCTTGGATGTTAGATCGGGGGAAATTTCCTTTATTCTCGGGCCCAACGGTTCTGGGAAGACAACCCTCCTGCTCTTAATGGCGGGCCTACTCACCCCCACCGAGGGAGAAGTACTCCTCAATGGAAATCCGATCGGGAAATGGTTCAGGAGAAGGTGCGGCATACTATTTCAGGATCCCAGAGATCAGCTTCTAGCTCCTACGGTGTGGGAAGACATAGCTCTAGCCCCCAGACAGTTGGGCCTCGATGAAGGTACTGTGAGTGAGAGGGTCAGGGAAGCTCTGCAATTCTTCGGGATAGAGGGGCTGGTATCCAGATCGCCCCTGAGGCTCAGCAGGGGACAAGCCGCGAGGGTGGCCCTAGCAGGGCTCTTGGCGCACGACCCCGAGGTTCTCCTGCTGGACGAGCCTTGGGCTTCCTTGGATGCCGAGGGAACGGAACGCCTCCTCGACCTTGTAGATCGATTCAGAAGGAGGGATAGAATCGTGGTCATTAGCTCCCAGAACTCCGACTTGGCTGCCGAGATCTCCGATGTGGTCCATGTACTGAGGGATGGAAAAATCGTCATGAGTGGATCGGCTGCTGATCTGCTCGTGAGGGTGGAGGAACTACGGAAAATGGGGATAAGACCACCCCTTATTCCATCAGTTTCCAAAATCATCTTTCCATCCGATCCCCCTGTACTGAGGCTTGAAGACCTCCTCGGAAGACTTAAACGCCTGACTATGGGAGAGGCCCGCTCCTAACTCCGGGTACCTGGTCATTGCTAGTTCACGGTTATTAGTGGTGTGAATAGCGTTTTACGCGTGTCATTATCCTCACCACTAGAATTATTAGGAATCTCTGTGGGCTGTTCCGATAAGGATGGAAGCAGGCCTGAGAAAAAAGCTGAAGGAGATAAGGGTCCGCAAAGATGTTATGTTAATGTACAAGGGGCACGTCATCCTAGATGCGAGGCTCGCTAAGATACTAGAGGAGGTTGAGAGGAGGGGTTCACTCCTCGCGGCCGCCAGATCCCAAGGAATATCCTATTCTTGGGTCTGGAGTAGGATAAACAGGGTTGAGGAGCTCCTCGGAGATAAGCTGATATCGGTGAGAAGAGGGGGATCGAAAGGTGGTGGTGCTGTCCTGACGGATCTAGGTAGGGAACTCCTGAGTATCTACTTGGAGAATCTGACGGAGGGCAGAACCGAGCCAAAGAAGGAGTCCACGCTGGTTGGAGGATACGATCCCCTTCTGGAGAAGGTTGTGGAACCCCTCAGGGATAGGATGGACCTCACTTGGATTGGTTCCCTTGGAGGAATAGCTAGGCTAATCACAGGCGAGGCCGATGTGGCGGCTGTTCACCTGTACGATTCCGAGAGTGGGGACTTCAACAGACCTTTCATAGGAAGGTTCTGGCTGTCCAACTCGGTGGTATTGATCAGGGGGTACGATAGGGAGATAGGAGTCATGTTCAGGAAGGACATAGGGTTGAAGTGCATCTCCGACATCATAGAGAAGGGGTTGAGGTACGTCAACATGTCCCCGGGATCGGCCACTAGGTTGCTGGCTGACAGGATCCTGATGATGGAGATGAGGAGGATGGGTCTCGGGGAGACCGACCCATCTAAGTTCGTGAAGGGATACGACGTTCAGGTCAGGACCCATGTGGGAGTAGCAAAGAAGATACTTAAGGGTGAGGCTGACGTTGGATTCGGGATAAGGGAGGTGGCTGAGTCCTTCGGATTGGGATTCATGAGGGTTATGTGGGAGAGTTACGATTTCATAGTGTGGAGGGACTCCTTCAAGAAACCTTCCATAGGGGAGTTCCTAGACAGACTCAAGGGAGATGTGAAAGAGATGGCCTCCGAGTTAAGGGGGTACCGAATCCCCGACGACGCTGGTGAGGCTATCTCCTGACCGCTTGTAAAAGATTTTTAGCCCCGTACTAGATATTTGTAGTGGAGGTGGGAATTTGCCCCTCTTGAGGAGAAGGAGACACCTCCCCCTTAGGGTGGAGGATGTGATGAGCACGCCTCCCATAACGGTGGATAGGGAGACTCCTATCGAGCAGGCCGCTAAGGTGATGGACGATAACAACATCAGCAGTGTGATGGTGGTGGACAAGGATGGCAAACTCGTGGGTATATTCACGGATAGAGATCTGAGGTTCGCCGTGGCCGAGGGTAAGGTGGGAAAGGGACTTCCCATTCACATGCTCATGACTGAGAACCCTATAACCATCTCACCCAGCGACCTAGTCATCGATGCCATGAAGAAGATGAGGGATGCTGACATCAAGCATCTGCCGGTGGTAAATGGTGAGGGCAAGCCAATCGGCATGATCACCATGAGGGACATAATAGACGCTGCTTGGTTGCTGCTTGAGGTGCTCGCTCCTTCCTAACTTTTTTCCTCCGGGAACATGTCCTCTATCTCATTCGTCTTTGGGTTCCAGACCTTCAGCTTCGTGCCCTTCTTCTCCTTAGGCTCTATCAGGAGTTGGCGGTGAGGGGTCTTCGTGGGTATTATGAAGTACTCATCGACCCTCCCGTCTTCGTGGTAGAGGACCAGCTTGTACTTGTCTTCCGTTCTCTCCTTGGTGAGTGGATCCCTATACTCTATAAGAGCGAACCTTCCACGCGAGACGATGGTCCTTATTTCCCTCTTTCCCTTCTTACTTATGGTTATCGCTTCCTCCATCGACATCGGATATACTGACCGGTAATCCGTTAAAAATGGTTCTCAGGGCCTCAATACTCCATGCCACTCCCTGGAGAGAATGTCCTAACCTCCCCCTTCTTCATAGTGAGTTTCAGCATGTCTCCCACAGTCGGCCTTCCTAGGGTCTCGTACTCCTCTATCGTGAGGGTTATCGTCACAGTGGGCATCTGGACCTGACCCATGGGTATGGGGAGTTTCATGTACTTCTCCATCGCTCTTACGACTTGGAACATCATGGCCTCCTCCTCGCTTTCCGGTGGTGGAACCTCCTCCACACCGCGCGGCCTACTAAGGGAAAGGACAATCCCGGAAGGGGTCTTTCTGACCTCGGTCACCTCCAAGTAGAGCTCCAGCATGTTTATCACCAAACCTCTTGGCCTCACCTACTTAAGGTTTAGGTGAGTGCCCTTGAGCGTGTGAGGTTCTTTACATGAAGGCTCCTTTATTCAGCAGTGGTAAGCGAGTAAATTAAGAGAGAAGATGTTGCTGTGGGGAGATTTCTACTCTATCCTAGTGGTACTAGGCAATTATCGCATCCCACGATCTTCTTCACATCCTCCAACTCGTTAATATCATCCACATAGACTAAAATAACCTCATCTGTGAATTTAGTAAACCAAGGTGATCCTTTGACCGGGTCTATAAAGCTCCTCAAGTAGTTCTTATCCGTAGCTATTATGAAGGATGGCATTAGATTCTTCTCGGGAAACACCCCCACAACTCTACACGAGAAGGTCATATAGGATTCTCCCGTGTAAACCTCAGCCTCTATCCAATCCCCTAGTTTCTTACCATAGGCCTTTTTGAGGGCCTCAAAAAGCGGTTCCGAGATAGCGCAATCGTGGGGACTCGTGAACAGGTAATTATATCCGAAGACCCTAGCCATAATCCCCCTATCCATGCCCAAAATATCCACTGCCAGACGAACCTTTCTCAGATCTATTTGAGAGGAGATGGTACCTCTCTCTGATAGGAAGGACTTGACAAAAGCCTCCTCACCCGCTGCCATTAGTACTTCGTTAGGAAGATCTCCCTTCACCCTTAGGATAGTCGCATATGGTATCCCATGCGCTTCCAGCTTTTCAAGGGTCGTGGTAATTGTAGTCTTATCGCTCTCATAGACTAGCCCTATTAAGTAGAGGTTCCCTCCTCCGAACACCCAAGCTGGATTTGTTAGGGAGATGATGAGCGGGAATATCACCAAGAGGAATGCGATTAAAGATATGCTATGCCTCCTCATGGATTAACTCCTCCCTCGATCATGATGCGAACCGTACGACATTTCTCGAGGGCTTATCTTACCATCCTAATCCAATTTACCATACTGGCTTATAATCTTTTGATGTGAGGACACCAAAAATTTGGAAAGAACATCTGTTTATTAGAGAAATCTTAACAAGACTTTGCGGGTCAATCCGGGCATCTCAGCATGGAAGGGGGCTATGGATGAGTGGGTTGGGCGCATTTCACCACTT
>JACXSR010000053.1:0-3669 GCA_035319845.1 Thermoproteota archaeon | reverse complement strand
CCTCCTTAGCGAGCTCGAACATGTCAGGGTACCTCTCAGCCACCCTCAAGTAGTTCCTGTAGTAGTTGTCACATGTCCTAGGCACGGCTGTACTGACGACAGGGTCGTTCAATGCCCTCTCATGGACGAACTCGATGTATTGGTTGAAGGAGGAGAACTTGGGACACCTCTCCCTCCTTATACCCTTCTCCTCAAGTAAGGCCATCAACCCCTTCTTGGCCATCACGGCTCACCTCCCCACAGATGCCTGTACACGAAATACGTGGCATCGTACATCTCAACGCCCTCGGGGGAGATCCTCTTCAAGGCACCGTAGAGGGCGCTGAAGCAGCTGGGACAGCTCATCACGATCACCTTGGCGTCCTCCGCCAGAGCAGGTTCCAGAAGCTCCATCAACCTGTTGTCGGCTGCCTTGAATGATGATACGGAGTCGAACATGCTAATGGGAGCCCCACAACAGTGAACTTTCTCCCTAGTATATATGGGCGGCTCGACCCACCTCAAACCAGCCCTCTCGAGCATTTTCCTCAGCTTCAAGGGGATGTCCCTCCCGGGAAGCTCCCTGGCCAAGACGTGGCAGTCGTGGACCGTCACCTTGGGGCCCTCCTTCGGTGCCGGAAGTTCCTCCAATCTCTCATCTATGAGCTCATGGTAGTGCCTTACCTCCAAGTCGTAGTCAGGCAGGATTTTCGGCAGGTCGTGGCCCAAGAGCTTGGTCATCCCCGGGCTAGTGGTTATCACCTTCCGCACTCCAGCCTCCTTCAACTCCTTGTAAGCATGCTCGACGACCCTCTTGAACTCCTCACCCAGACCCTCACCGGAATAGTGTAGACCGAAGTACGGATCAGGTCCATGGGCCACATCGTAGCCCAGATGCTTCAGTATTCTGGCAACGGCCCTGAGAGGCTTGTAGAAGAGATCTTTCCTCTCCTTCCCCACGCTGGAGTAGGCCTCAGGTAGTCTCTCCCTGAACTCCTCGGCTAGTTCCTTGGATATGCCGTGCTTCCCGTAAAGGTCCTTTAGCAGGCTCATATAGGCCGGACTGTGAGCCACCTGCATCTCGTACCTTCCAGTCACTATGTACCACTCACCCTCCCTCGGGAGGAGGTCTGAGCTCCAGCTGTGTACTTCCTCCTCGCTGAGGAAGAAGGGATCGCTGGGCCCTCCCAAGAGGAGGTGGAGCGCCACCACCGGTGGGCTCAACTCGAGGTAAACCATCCCCTCACCTGCGTTAGTGACGGTGATGGAAGAATATAATCTGGTGGAACATTAGAAAAGAACTTCATTTGTAACATCGTTTAAATAAATTAGCGCAGGGCGGCCCTGCGGAGGACACCCTCTATGTCTATGCCCAGCGGGCACGTCTTCCAGCATTTCCTCTCGATGCACTTCTCCGCAGGCGACTTATCTTCCCTCAGAATGGATATCCAAGCCGCCCACAGGGGGGGTGTGTACAGGGAGCCGCATCTTGGGCAGTACAGGAGCTGCCTGAGGACGGGGTCTTCCCTCATCTTGGTGCGACCATTATCTAGCAGGATCACGTGCAGCTCCTTGGGACCATGAGCCCCGTAAGTGATCCTCTTCTCTATATCACCTGTCTTACTGGGCCCACCAATTACGCAGAGGGCACCGTAGCCCGTGGATCTCAGGGCGTACTCGCTGACCTTGAAGGCATCCGAGTAGGTGGGAACGACGCTGTTGATCCCGGCTATCACCAAGTGCACTTCCGGGGTCATGGTGACCAATCGATCGGACCCCCTGCAGGCCACGAGGAACAGAGCCCCTGGATCTGCAGCTATGGCTCCGGCCCCGCTTATCCCCACATCTGCCTTGGGGAATACCTCCTCCTTGAACCTCCTCCTCAGGGCTGAAGCTATCTCCGAAGCGACCGTGCCGGACACGTCCAAGCTACTCAGGAGAGCCTCACCCACCAGACCGAGCTCCACCATCTTGGCGAGGACTTCAGGGAATGAGGAGTCGTAGATATGGTTTCTCTGGAGCGAGTCGCCCTCCAGTACCTCCTCCACGACATGATCAATGGCCTTCACTACTGTCTTCCCGCTCCCCACTATCTCCCCGGCTATCCTCCTGGCCTCCTCGGCATCCTTCGCCAGATAGCAGTGGCCCTTGTTCTCCTCTATATTATCGCAGGCCACCCTTACGAGCTCATCCAGGTGATCTATGGAGTACTCCTTTATCCTCCTGACCTCCTTAGCGAGCTCGAACAACCTCTCGTCCTGAACGGTGTATCCTGAGTAGAAGAGGGATAAGACCTCCGAGAGTTGGGGGTTT
This sequence comes from Thermoproteota archaeon, assembly GCA_035319845.1. Lineage (GTDB taxonomy): Archaea > Korarchaeota > Korarchaeia > Korarchaeales > Korarchaeaceae > Korarchaeum. The sequence goes on along the minus strand of JACXSR010000053.1, from coordinate 1,377 downwards.
TCCAGCACACCGTCAATCAAATCCAGCAGGGAATTGCAGCGGTCAGGACAAAGCCCCGCATTCCGGATGGCATCCAGAATTATCATGCTGGACCCTCACTCAATTGAACCTGTTTTCATCTTAAATTTGGACCCCGCCCGGGAATTCCTTCGACGGGGATCGAACCATTTCCCCAACTTTAAGAGGGACTCCGGGCATGAACAGCGATACCGATGAGAAAGCTGCTCCTGCTGGTGGTGATCATCTCCCTTCTAATCGTCCTGTCAGCTCTCACATCTCGATTCGGTCCCACCCAAACTCGATCAATTCGAAACGGCTCCACCACGACTACCGGGTGGATGATGGCCATGTGGAATCTGGGTACCCTGAAGAAACCCGAGGTTTTCCCTCTCCCTCCGACGGAACCCTTACACTGGGATAAATTCGGGGGTAAGCTTCCCCTGAGCGAGGACGACTTGATCAACCCCACACTGCTGGATGATCTTGGACTGGGCGACGCTAAGGGTGAAATAATAAAGAAAGGCTTCATTTTGGTTAAATGGGGGAAGTACAGCGACTTCTCCAAAGCTTACTCCTCTATCAAGCGTTATCCAGTGTATGTGACTGTCGATAGCTTTCTCCACGCGTATCACGTGCAGTTCGACTCGATACTAGCTGATATAGAGGAGAAGTACCTCTTCCACGACCTGCGCAACCTGACCTCCAAGATGCTGGAGCACAGCAGCTCCGATGTCCTCAAGGTCGGTGAGCCGGCGCTGAAGAACCTCGCCTACTTCTCCGTGGCGATGAAACTCCTCGATCCCAACTTCGCTCCTCCGGAGGAGGTCAAGGACTTGGTGGAGGACGAACTGAACCTCATAGATGGGGGGAAGATGGCGAACAGCTCACTCTTCGGATACATGGAGGACTACAGCCAGTACAGGCCCAGAGGACACTACACTAGATCTGAGAGGCTGAAGAGGTACTTCAGGGCGATGATGTGGTACGGGAGGATGGCCTTCCTCATAAGAAAGGGACTGGTTAGTGAGGATAGGGCTAGAGATCTTACAATACAGGCCTCTCTCATAGCTGCAGACCTCTCCTCTGATTCGAACGCCTCAAAGTATTGGGAGAGGATCTACGCGGTCACCTCCTTCTTCGTCGGGTTCGCTGACGACTACACCCCCTACGACTACCTGGAGGTATTGAGATCGCTGTTCGGAGGCACTCTCTCCCTGGACGAACTGCAATCCATCAAAAGAGATGATATCGTGCTCAAATTCAGACACGAGCTCCTGAAGAGAGGTAAGCCCAAGATATACGGGGGGACGGGGGCGTGCCAGGTCTCCCCACCCATCACGAAGGATAAGTTGGATGAATGCTTGGAGAAGTCGGCTG
>JACXSR010000110.1:0-3689 GCA_035319845.1 Thermoproteota archaeon | reverse complement strand
GCTCAGCCTCTCCAGGCACCTCCTAGTTCCCTTGAAGACGTCGTGCCTCGAGAGGAACTCCCCAGGGAGCTTGGTGGCTACTACAACGTCCTCCCTCACTCCCAGCTCATTCAGGGCCCTACCGAGGAAGGTCTCGCTCATCCCCCTGCCGTAAACCGCTGCGGTGTCGAAGAAGTTTATTCCCACCTCCAACGCCCTTTCCACTATCCTCTTGGCGTCCTCGTAGTTGGTCACACCCCAGGACTCGCTGAACTGCCAGGTCCCCAGCCCCACGACGGAGACCTTGAGGTCGGAAACACCCAGATACCTGAACTCCATGGGAACCCCCCTTACTGGGGGGTCATCCCATATAATGTCCCGGTCCGCTTCGTCCTCGTTCCATTCTGATCTAGGTCCAGCCGACCCCGGCTGAATGGCGGGGGCGCCCAACCCATGGCGTCATAATCAACCAAAACATTAATAAATAACAATAGTAAAATTATGAGCATATAGTGAGGTGTGCGTTTTGGGAGCAGGCAGATACCTTCTCGTGGGGGGAGGCATAGCCGTCGTCGCGGTCCTGATCCTCCTCGCCATAGGCCTCTACGCGGATACGGAGGTGTCCAAGAGCGTGAGCACCACCGAGCCGGTGGAATCCACTGACATGGTGACGAAGCCCCCGAGTACGACGAAGACCGCCAGCCCAGAGGAGACGGTCACTAGGACGACCGGGGAGAAGAGGGGAATCCTGTACACGCTGGTGGTCCCGGAGGACGGAGGGGAGTCTCATCTGTACGAGGTAGATGTCCTGAACAACAGGTCGAGGAGGCTCGAGGGAGCCCCGAAGCAGGTGGCATCCTTTGACTTGGAGGGGGACGCGCTCTACTACTCCAACTTCACATCCATACTGAGGCAGCGAGGCTCGGAGCGGGAGGTCCTCGTCTCCCTCGATAACACGGACGGGACGATCAACTCGGTGAGGGTCGGGCCAGATGGGAACATCTACTTCAGCCTGGTTTTCGCCCAGGGACCGGGCTACGTCCTCAAGGTGCTGGACAGCGGGGAGGCCGGGCTGGTCTTCAACGTCACGGAGGACTTCGTGGACAGGTACCTCGCAGGCCACTGGTCGGGCGAGTTCGACATGGATGGAGAGGGCAACCTCTACCTCTCGTCGGGCAACTGGGCTCCCTCCAGCCTGGTGGTCGTGTCCAGGGGTGGGGAAGTGAGGACCATACTCAGGGAGGTCGACCTGGTGACTACGGGATTGAGGCACGTGAGCGAGCTCACTCTCGTCGTAGGGGATGAGAGGATCGATCTGAGCGACAGCATAATGTTCTGCGGTCAGGACGGGAGGGTCTACTTCATAGACAAGAGCAGGAGGGGACTTCACTACCTGAAGCTCCCCGAGCTCCCCGGAGTGGCTGTGGAAGCTTACCCGAATCCCTGAGGGTTCGCTTCCCACATTTTTGATGGTGTACCGACCGGGTGAGCGCTCGGACCCGGCAGACTATCGGGATCACACCTAGGGGATATGAGGCATCCCACCTGCTTTCATCCTCTCCGGTTGAAGTGAAGGAAGTGGGCACAAGTCTTTTCACTGGCCCGGGTGCGCCCCTCCCATGCCGGAGACCCACGTGATCACATGCGGCATAAGCCTCCTCATGAACACGGTCAGGTCCATGAGTCCCACCTCCATCGGGGAGGAGAAGCTGAGGGCCCTCTCCAATCCGAGGACCCTTCCCGAGGCCATGTCCTCGCTCTCAGATCGGGAGAAGGAGGCTCTAGAGTCGGAGATGCTCTCTCTCCTGAGGAAGGACCCGAAGAGGGCCAGTGCTGAGCTGAACGCTCTCCTGAGCTACTTGGAGGAGTATCCGACCGAGGTGAGGGATGTCCACCTGATAGTCTCGGACACGGATGCGGGGAAACTGACGGCCGCTGTTCTGGACAAGTACCTGACCGAGAATGGCTACGATGTCTCGAAGCACGTGGTAAAGGGCTTCGGGTCCGAGAATTTCCAGGAGGCCTTGGGGGAGCTTCGGGACGTGGTGAAGTCGATAGTCGACAGGTCTAGCGACGTGGTACTCAATCTTACCGGCGGTTTCAAGGCGGAAATAGCGGCGCTATCTGTCCTGGCGGCTGAGAGCGGTCTCAAGGCCTACTACATACACGAGGCCGCGAGGAGGGTGGTGATCCTGCCGACGGCGAGCCAGCTCAAGGTCAGGGTCACCAAGTGGGAGAAGGTGCTGGCAGTGCTCTCCATGCTCCTGAGCTTCCCGCTGGACTCGGTGCTTGGCTTCCCGCTGTTCGTCCCCGTGGAGCTGTCCATCCTGATACCGACCATATGGATAGCGCTGAGGAAGGCGTGATCTCGACGGAGCCAGAACGATCCCTTCGGAGGGCCCCGATGTCCCCGAGAGCGCCAGGGCCCGAGCCCGGACCCACCCGGGCTCCCGGCGCACTTCAGCCGGGACCCGTCCTGTGGACCCTGACCGTCACCTCAAGCGCGTGGCTGATCCTCGCCTCCTCGTTGGAGAACATCACGGTGAAGGTGTAGTTCCCCTCTGGAGCCTCCTCGGATATGGAGACCAGGAGATCCAGGGACGTCGATGCTCCGGGAAGTATCACGCACTGCTGGGGCCTCGACTCCACGCTTATGAATGGGGGTGCACCTTGGGTCCCGGCGAAGCTGAGGGTCAGGGGGACGCTTCCCATGTTGGAGGCCTCCAGCAGGAACACCTGGGACAGGGGACCCGTCCTCTCCGATGAGACCACCCTCATGACGAGGAAGGGGAGGATTGAGCGGATCCTCAGCCTCACCTCCTTCAGGGCGCGGTTGCCTCTGGGATCAGACACTCCCAACCTCACAGTCACGTTCTCCGGCCTGTACTCGGGCAGCTCCAGCGTGATGAGCCTGCCGTCCACGGTGGCCCTCCCCTGAAGGGGAACCTCCCGCCCGAACTCCATGTAAGTCAGGTTGAGGTACCCCACCTCCACGGGCTCGCTCATCAGGAGGAAGGGGATGGAGGAGTTAGGTTCCTCCAGCTCCTGGGTCACGCCCATGAAGGTGCCCGGTCCCAGCTCTACGAAGGGCGGATCGTCGTCCAGCCGCCCTAGGTCAGCGAGGACGGGACTCAGGGCCGATGACAGGGCCCTCTGAGTGGCGTATCTGTCCGGCCCGGCCGCCACGTAGACTGGATTCTCGGCCAGCCACTCGACCCTGGCGATCTTGGGCTCCGACCTCATCGCCTCCGCCACGTCGCTTGGAAGGAGCCGCCTGACGAGGTCCCCCACCCCCTCGTAGGCGTCCGGGCCTCCCGCCACCAGAACCACGGATTCAGAGGCCATCCTCCTGATCTCCTCCAGCGAGGAGGGGGGCTCCACGACGGATAGCTCGAAGCCCTCGGCCCTCAGCCCGTACACGAGGGGATCCAGTCCGATCCTGTCCACGCTGTTGGATACAAGGATCAGGGCCGGCTCGGGTACCCTCAGCCTGATGGAGGACGAACTCACCGCCCTACCCCCGTCTAGCGAGGTGAAGGTAACCTCCGCCTCGCCCAGGCCGGACAGATCAAGCTCCCCCCTCAGTCCGCCTTCTCCAGCGCTCAGCAGGTCAAGGCCCTCGCCGTACCACACCACCCCCTCCTCTCCTCCCTCTATCCTGTAAATCCGGCTCTCCCCACCGCCTCTGACGGATATGTTAAGTTCGGGGC
>JACXSR010000069.1:0-3720 GCA_035319845.1 Thermoproteota archaeon | reverse complement strand
GCTTCCATGTGGGATTCAAGTTCCTTCAGGGTCCTCTCCCTCCTCTCAAGCCACAGTCGGCCGTCAACGCGGAACTCCATCTTGAAGGGACCTATCTCCTCCTAAATTAAGCTAATTCGTCGGATGCGAATCATGCCGTGATGTCGAACGGTAGATTACCGGTCTCCAAGAGGGCGATCGACATCGAGCCTGACGCCTACACCGATCATCAACGCTCCGGTCCATCAGTGCTACCGAGAGAACCTCCCGGTCTCGGGCTTCGATCAGCCGGAAAACCACGGAGGAAGGTACTTTGAGGAACATGCTCCCAGCCGGATCCGGATACAATTATATTGATTCCTCCCTCCGTATCCCGATTGAGAATGAAGGAGAGGTTTCTGGGTCTCCTCCTCATGATAGCCTCGGTCCTCCTGTCCGCGCTCTACATTTACCTGCTCTTCCTTGCTCCCGAGCCCGTTCCGCTCCTCGTGCTGAAGGTTACGGTCCTGCTGATGGTCCTGCTGATATCGGGCGTCCTAGGATGGATGGGTTACGTCCTCTCCACGTCAGGATCGCCCGAGGAGGTGGAAAGCCTGATTAGGGAGTTGGAGGAGAAAGGAGAGCTATCCTCGGAGGGTGAGTGATTGGGATACGTTGCTAGGTGTCCCTCATGCGGTAGGGAGTATGGGGATCCGCTCAGATTCAGGTGCGACTGCGGTTCCCCGCTGGACCTCTCTCTGCAGCTTGAGGGATTCGACAAGGCCGCTGTGAAGGAGATCGCCTCCATGTGGAGGTATGTAGAGTTCTTCCCCTACATCAGGGGGCGTGAGATCGTCACCTTGGGGGAGGGATGGACTCCTCTCCTGAGGTTTCACGGTAACGTGTACGTCAAGATGGACTTCCTCAATCCCACGGGCTCGTTCAAGGATAGAGGGGCCTCTGCCCTCATCTCGGCCATTCGGGACCGGATCTCGGGATTCATAGCTGAGGACTCCTCGGGAAACGCGGGGGCTTCCATGGCGGCCTACGCCGCTAGGGCTGGCATCAGAGCGAGGATATACGTGCCAGCATCGATCTCCGGCCATAAGATAGACCAGATAATTGCCTACGGCGCTGAGCTGGTGAGGGTTGAGGGGGACAGGCGGAGAGTATCCGAGGAGGCCATGAGACCCGAGCCAAGGAAATTCTACGTGGGCCACGCATGGCACCCGGCATTCAGGGACGGGATGAGGACCCTAGCGTACGAGATAGTGGAGCAGCTTAACTGGCTGCCTCCCGACAGAATATACGTCCCTGTATCGTCAGGAACCGGACTTCTAGGCATCTTAGATGGATTCAAACATCTCGGTGAGCCCTTCCCAGAGGTGGTGGCCTGCCAGACGGAAATCGTGTCACCTCTTTACCGCAGATTCAGGGGAGAACCATATAGCCCTCCAAGAAGGCTGGAGACCATAGCGGATGCCCTCATCGTGACCAACCCTCCCCTCCTAGATCTCATGGTTAACAAGCTAAGGGCGATGGGAGGGTCCGTCGAGGTGGTGGGAGAGGGGGAGATCGCTAACGCATTCCACGAGCTGGCGAGGAGCGGTATATTCGTGGAACCCACCTCGGCCGTTCCTCTCGCCTGCTACAGGAAGCAGGTCGAGTTAGGAGAGGTGGACGAGGGGGATAGGGTCGTCCTGCTGCTCACGGGATCTGGGTTGAAGACGAAGCCGGACATCATGGATAGGCTGCTGGAGGGCATCCTGAGCCGTGATTGAAGCCCCCTCCACTCATCCCATCTCCCTGCTGATCACCGCGAGCTCATGAGTTCCTTAATCCTCTGGAGTATCTTGAATCTCTCCTCCCTCCTCCTGTCCGCTTCCGGATCAGCATCCTCCATGGGTGGGATCTTCCTGGGTCCCCCCTCCCCCATGGCCACGAAGACCATGAAGGAGGTTGTAGCGTGCCTCAAGCCGTCTGGCTTCTCCACGAGGGTTTTCACCGAGATCTCCATCGAGGTATTCCAGACCCTCGTGATCTTGGAGTAGAAGTGGACGACATCCCCCTTCCGCATGGGGGTGTAAAATGCGAGCCTGTCCAAGCAGGCGGTCACTGCAGGACCCTTGGAGTATTTGAGGGCTGTTATCGAGCCCACCTCATCCAACAGGAACAGTAGATATCCAGCATACATGAGATCAGCGTTCACCAGATGCTCCTCCCTCACCAACGTGCTGCTAACCAGTTCGTAACCCTCCACACTCACGTCTCTGCTCTTCTGCCTTCTATCCGCTATCCTCTCTTTGACGCTCTCGTAGAAGCGTTCGCCCATTTCTGTCCCTATTATGCTTACTGGGAGCTCCCTCGGCCTCCCTCTCTCATCCACTGCGACGTAAGAGAGCATGGAGAAGGTGGCTGGCTTCCTCTGACCGGATACCGGGTCCTCACCCCAGACCTCCACGCTCACGATGATGCTGTGCTTGGATGTGTATTCGGCCCTAGCCCTGTAGATGGCCAGCTCTCCGGGCATTATCGGGGAGAGGAAGTGCAGGTCATCCACATACCCCAGAACCGCTGGTCCCCGGGCCAGCCTCACCGCGACGGTCGACGCGGCGTCGACTATCCACCTCATCATCCAACCGCCGTAGAGGGTCCCATAGGCGTTGAGGTGAGCGCTCCTCACGAAGCGGATGAACTCCATCTCCGTATCCTCGGGTCGGAGGTGCATGTGATCCCCCATTCAATGGATACCGGGCCTTAAAAGGGCATGGAAATCACAATATTGAAGGTCCCTCCTACTTCGTGGGTGTCAGCTTGAAGGTCAGCACTGTGGAGGAGATGAGGGTCCTCGATTCAACCGCCATGGAGAGATACGGTATCGATCAGGATCTCCTGATGGAGAATGCAGGAAATGCGCTCTTTTTCGTGATAGAGAGGGAGTTCGGGGTGAAGGGCAGGAGGTTCGCGGTCGTGGCCGGCTCAGGAAACAACGGCGGCGACGCGCTGGTGGTGGCCAGGAAGATCCACTCGAACGGCGGGGATGTCAGGATCTACTTGGTGGGGGATCCCACCAAGTTCAGAGGATCCGCCAAGAAGAACTACGAGATAGTGGAGAGGATAGGGCTGGAGATTCACAGGGTGAGGGATGAGGGCATTGAATCACTCGTCGAGGGTTTAAAGTGGTCTGACGCCGTGATAGATGGCATCTTCGGCACCGGCCTAACCAGGGAGGTTGGCGGGATATACAGGGATGCGATCCAGGCGATAAACTCCTCGGGAAAGGTGGTCTTCGCCGTGGACATACCCTCCGGGATCGGGGGAGACGACGGCAGGGTGTACGGGGTCGCCGTCAGGGCCGACTACACGGTCACCTTCGGCCTGCCGAAGCTGGGAAACGTTCTCTATCCGGGTTACGATTACTGCGGCAGGCTCTACGTGTGTCACATATCCTTCCCCCCAGAGATGTACTCCCACCTGAGGACCGAGCTCAACGACCCAATTCCCCTGCCCGAGAGGGTCAGATGGGGGCATAAGGGCACGTTCGGAAAGCTGTTGACGGTAGCTGGCGCCAAGAATTACTATGGGGCGCCCTTCTTCACGGCTCTCTCGTTCATGAAGGCTGGAGGTGGTTACTCCAGACTCGCGGCCCCCGAATCCATCATACCCCATATAGCCGCGAAGGCGAGCGAGGTGGTGTACATACCGCTGAAGGAGACCGAGGCTGGCTCTATCGCCAAGGAAAACGAGGATTACATACTGGAG
>JACXSR010000182.1:0-3722 GCA_035319845.1 Thermoproteota archaeon | reverse complement strand
ATTATCAGGGGGTCTCACGGACACGGACACCGCGAACTCGTAAATCAAGGCGGAGCTGAGTATCTGGAAGATCAGGTCTTGGGAGGAGTAGAGAAACCCCCTCCCTTGAACGTAGGTGGGTAGCATGAAAGCTAGGAACCAAGAGGCAAAGGCCACCGACCTGCTCCTCAAGCGGTCACCTAACGATCGAGGAGGTAGAGGGCTTTAAGGTGGATCATTCCTCTGAAATTCAGAATGATCCCGTGGATGCTTAACCGTGCGCGATACCTATCGCTTGGGATGACTGAGGATACAGGACCCCACGACAAACGGCAGTTCTCGCGCGACGGAAAACCCTGAATGATCCCGGTTCACCGTCCCTGAAACCCATCTCAAAGGGGGATGTGAGTTCTATAAGCAATCCTTATTAGGGGGGTGCTACGCCATCCACTGGGAGCATGCAGAGCCTGAAAGAAGAGCTACTTGAACTACTGGAGAAGGACAAGGAGTTCAGATACGCGGTAGCTGGTCTCTTGGGATACAAGGAAATTTTGGAGCGAATAGTTTCCTTGGAGGAGGGACAACAACGCTTGGAAGAGCGGATAATCAGCCTCGAGGAGCGAATAGTCTCCCTCGAGGAGAGGATAACCTCCATCGAGGAGCGAATAGTTTCACTGGAGGAGAAGTTCGACAGACTCGCCTCCAAGGTAGAGGTGACCATTGGGAGCATGGGTAGACGCTGGGGATCTGATCTGGAGAAGATGGTGCTCGAGGTATTCAAGGAAGCTCTGGAGAGAAGGGGTATTGAGCCGGGAGAGGTGAGGAAGTTCAGGTTCAAGGACGAGGAGGGTAGCATTACTGGGGTGAGGGGCAGGGTCGTCGATGTGGATATACTGGTCAAGGACTCGGAGCTCTACGTGATAGAGGTCAAGTCGAGGGCGGAGTTGGATCATGTGGAGTACTTGGGGGAGAAGGTGAAATTCGTCGAGAAGGTCATGGGAAGGAAGGTGGACAGGATCATGATCGTGGCCGTCAATGTAGATAGAGATGCCTACGATAGGGCTGAGGAACTTGGAATAGATGTCATATGCGGGAATGTGATAGACTGACGTAAACAATCCAACCGTATGAGTTGGTGGATGTAGTGATCCCGTTTTACCATTGCGGGAAGCACGGTGGATCGACCTTCCTCCCGCGGAAGGCCCTAGGATTGTGGAACACGGTCATCCATAAGGGCTCATGAGGCTCGTGGGATGGCGAGAGCCACCGCTCAGGTCATCCCCCTCCCACCGGGGGGAATAGGGCGAACTCATCCCCCTCCTTCAACATGTCATCCGGGTCGGGCCATCTCCCTCCCCTCATCAGGATGAAATTCCTCTGCTCCCCCCTTCTCTCCGTCAGTCTCCCCCTGAGCTTGGGGAATCTATCCTCCAGAGCTCTCAGCATGTCCCTGACTCTCGCACCGTTCGGGAGCTCCAGCTCCACCTCCCTCTCACCGGCCAGCTCCCTGTAGAGGGCGAACAGTTTCACCCTCACCCTGACCCCCTCAACCCTCTCCGACATCGGCTCCGCTCCCCTCCATACCCACCGGTGATGTTATTTAGATTGCCCCTCACCCATACCCGGTGATAATATGATCCTATTCGACTGGGGAACATACAACGGTTTGACCAAACTTCCCACCGCAGCAACCCTGGGTATGAAGCTCACCGAGATACCCCCATACGATCTCTCCAGGAGGAAACCGGACGAGTACTTCGAGAGCTACAAGCAGCTAGCCAGGGAGGCCTTCACGACCGTGACTGCCCACGGCCCTTACTATAATGTCGTCTCCACGAGCAGGGCCGTCCAAGAGACCACGACCAAGGCCTTCCTGATCGCCGTTCAGAGGGCCAAGATGGCTGGAGCTCAGATATTCAACCTCCACTTGGGCTGGCGCGCCTACATGGATCATAGGGATGTGGAGGCAGCTGGGGAGGTCCTGAAGAGGCTGGCAGAGGAGGCCGGCCCGGACATGGTGATAAGCGTCGAGGTCCCCTACACTAGGAGGATGCTCGGGCTGTGGGATGAGATAAAGGAGCTCAGGCAGATAGTCGGCGAGGAGAGGCTAATAGTCTCAGTTCAGCTTGAAAATGTTTGGATGCTCGAGACCGGAGCCAGCGAGACCGGGAACTTTGAGGAGGCCAACGGCCAAGCCACGACAGAGTTCTGGAAGGACATACTAAGGCGCACCATGGAGCTCAGCAGCGGCTACCTCTCCCTGAGGTTCAGCCAAGTCATAGGCTTCGCCATAGGCAGGAGGATCCTGAAGAAGAGGGTTCCCTTGGGTAAGGGCTACCCGGATCTAGATCCACTGGCGCAGGCCTTGGCGGAATTCATGGTCAAGGAGGTCAGGGGCAAGCAGGTCCCCCTGAAGATGCACCTCATATACACGGGACCGACCGAGACGAAGTACAGGGACACCATCACCCTCTACGCGGAGGTGATGAAGCAGGCAGTGAAGCACCTATGAAGCTCGAACCGAGGGACTACCAGAGGGAAGCGGCTGAGTGGGCCCTTCGCAGGAAAAGGGCCGTCATTCAGATGCCCACGGGTAGTGGTAAGACTCTGATAGCCGTGCTGTGGATAAAGGGATTGAAGGAGAGAGGAAAGGCGAGGAGATTCCTCGTCCTCGAACCCACTCGCTTTCTGGTCGAGCAGAACGCTCGCTTCATGAGGTCACAGGGACTTGATGCCTCCCCCGTCCACGGAAGCCTCCCCAAGGGACTCAGGGAATCCGGATGGAGGAGCGAGGTCGTGGTGGCGACGCCGGAGGTTGTGATCGCGGACTGGGAGAGATTCTCCGGGGGAAGGTTCGATGCGGTGGTCGTGGACGAGTGCCACCACACGACGGGTCAGGATGCCTATAAGGCGGTGGTGAAGGGCGGGGAATTCGATTACAGCCTGGGCCTCACCCCGTACATCCCTCCCTCCAGGAGGAGGGAGATAGAGAGACTGGTGGGGGAGATAAGGGAGTGGGGATGGGAGGACCCTAGGATAGCGAGGTACCTGCCGGATTGGGAGGCTGAGATCTACGAATCCCCCCTGAACGAGGCTGAGTCCGACCTCTACAGGAGGCTGGAGGATCTCTGGGAGGAAGTGAGGGGGAGCGAGAGGGCTTTACTGGGTAATGCGCTGAGGTGGTTCGTCAGGGATGGTGCAGCGGCCCTGAGGGAGTCGGTAGAGAGGGGAGAGAGGCTGAGGAGCATAATCCCAGCGGAGGTGAGGGATGCCATCTTCAGCGAGGGAGTGAGACCCCTTCACAAGCTAGAGGCCCTCCTCAGGGTTCTATCAGATCATGAGGGTTTCGAGAAGGCTATAGTTTTCGTAGAGAGGGTAAGCATCGCCGAACTCATCAACGATAAGCTCCCCAAATTCCATCCCGTCCTCATACTCGGCAGGCGCAGGATAGATCCCAAGGAGGCCCTGAGAAGGGCAAGGCTCAGAGAGAGCAGGCTCCTCATCTCTACCAGCGCCGGGGAGGAGGGGATTGACCTGCCGGAGGCTGACCTCTTAGTGGTGTGGAGCAACATAGCGAGCCCCCTCAGGTTCATACAGAGGTTGGGAAGGGTGCTCAGGGCTGCTACTGGCCAGAAGCGGAGACCGAGGTGGGTTGTCTACTTGGTCACCCCGGACACGGTGGATGTTGACAGCCTGCTGGACGGGCTCATGGAGGCCAGAAGAGCCGGGGTGGCGCTGAACGT
>JACXSR010000012.1:0-18117 GCA_035319845.1 Thermoproteota archaeon | reverse complement strand
CTCCCCTTGGGCTTAGTGCTCAGCTTTATCTCCATTCCCCTATCGCCGTGCAGGAACCCCAAGACCTCCTTGGTCACCTCTCTTTCGACGGGGGCCTCCTTCCAAAATTCCGGAAAGATCCTCTCCAGCGACCAAGAGTAGAGCCTTCCCCCGAACATGTTCTTGGCTCCTGGCCTCTTCCCTCTCTCCACAGTCAGGACGGTGTGCCCCTTCCTCGCTAGGAGATAGGAGGCGACGGAGCCGGCTGGCCCCGCGCCTACCACTATAACGTCGAAGTCTACCAACTTAGCCACCCTTCATTTCCCTCAACTTCCTCGTGAAGACCGGGAGGAATTCGTACAGGTCCATGACAACCCCATAATCAGCCTGCTCGAAGATCGGCGCTTTGGAGTCCGTGTTTACCGCAACTACCACCTTGGAATCCATTATACCGGCTGCGAATTGCTGCTGACCCGACGCTCCGACTACTATAAGGAGCTTGGGGGCTATACGGACACCGCTAATCCCTATCCAAACTTCCTCCTCCATCCACTTCAGATCCGCGGCTAAGGGTCTAGTAGCTCCCACAACCCCTCCTAGGATCTCAGCCAGCTCGTAGGCGAGCTTGAGATCTTCCTTTTTCCTGAATCCCCTACCTACCGCAATGACGATCTCCGCCTTGTCGAGAGGAACGCCAACCTTGGGTTTCTCCTTTCTCTCTATGACCTCCATTCTCCTCTCTATGGAAGGAGCGCTGATCTCCCTTACTGACGGTTCACCCTCCTCAGGGGGCTTGAATTTCCCCTTCTGGACGGAGACTACCGCTGGGAGGTTTAACTCCTCCACTGCTATAGCTTTCCCTCCGAAGGTCATCCTCTCAACCACGAGCTTCCCATTTTCCACAGACAAGGAGGAGACATCGACCGCTGAGGAGGCGCCCACCCTATGGGCTACCTGACCCACTATCTCCCTACCTCTCCTATCGCTGGCTAGGAGTACAATATCATATTCCCTTGCCAGCTCGCTTATTAGCCCGACCAAGACCTCTTGATCTCCACTATCCACCTCCTTGCATAGTAGAATTTCCTTGGCACCCTTTACCTCCCCAATCCTGCTATCCTGATCGGAAGTTACGAGAAGGGACACATCTCCCAGCTCTCTACCGGCAGACACAAGCTCAAGGGCCAGATCCATGGAATGAGAGAACGCCAAAACCCTCATTAAATTCACCCCCTCCTTACAAAACCCCCTCTTCCTTCAATGCCTGAATTAACTTCTCTGCCGCCTCCTCTACATCTCCTTCTATTACTATCTGCTTTCTCTCGACCTTGGGAACCTTCAACTCCCTTATCGCGAGTTTAGGTTCATCAGGAGGGGAAAAGTCCTTCTGGTCCATGGGTTTCTTCTTCGCTTTAACGATCTCAACCAGCTTGGGTACTCTGGGCTTGTTTATCTCTTGGGTAACGCTTATCACAGCGGGGAGCTTCACCCTCACCACCTCCTCAAAGTCCTCTAAACTCCTAGTCACTTTCACATGGTCACCCTCCACCTCTATGGAGGTCGCGTAGGCCACATAAGGCCAGCCGAGCTCAGCAGCCAATCTCGCTGGGAGCAAACCTGAGAAGTTGTCTTCACTACCCTCCGCCGCTAGGACCAGCTCGAACTTACCCCTTATTTCCTCAGCTATGGCCTTGGCTATCACATGGGTATCTCCCTTTTCGGCACCTTCTCCCATGATAAGCACCGCGCCATCGAGTCCCATGGCCAATACTCTAGTGAGGGCTTCTCTCGCCTCCTTCTGTCTCTTCCCAGAGGCTCCCCAAGTGGATAACATAATCGCGATGGCCTTTCCACCCAACTTATCCTTCAGCCTGACGGCCTCTTCTGTGGCATTGAGCTCTATATCTCCAGCTTTCGTGGGGGCGTCCTCTATGTATATTTTACCGGTATCCTGGTCGACTCTTAACTCTTGAACATCAAGGGACTGCTTAACGAGGACTGCTATATCCATAATCGCCACCGCGCTGGCCCATGACTGAAATATCAAAAAGTTGATTAGTTAAATGGGAGGGCACGTGGTGGTGTGCGACAATGTCCAAGCTCTTTGGTCTCTCCATCGAGGACAAACTGGCCACGACTCACTTCGAAGTGGACGACAAGCCCCACATATGGATAAAGGATCAGGAAGTCTGCAGAAAATGCTCGGAAAAGCCCTGCCAGATAGCATGCCCCGCTAGATTATACCAATGGAATGAGGAGACCCAGGAGATGTTGTACAATTATGAGGGGTGTTTGGAATGTGGTACATGCCTCCTGATATGCCCCCATGATAATGTTCACTGGAGCTACCCATCCGGCGGTATGGGAGTAGTCTATAGATTTGGATAGCGCATAACACACCTGATATTTTACGGAGAAAGGCTGTCATAATTTTTAAGCTTCCCGGCACATGCTACGCTAGGGTGTAACCCTTTGGTCGATTTCGGTTTCACTGAGGAAGAAGAGGTATTTAGGGAAACTCTGAGGGAGCTTCTCTCCGAGGTATTAGCCCCAAGGGCTAGGGAAATAGACACGAAGTGTAGGATTCCCGACGAGATAATAAAGACCCTCGCGGAGAACGGCATCCTTCTCCTGACGGTCAAGCCAGAATACGGGGGACAGGGAGCTAGCTGGGTTATGGGGACCATAGCTACTGAGGAGCTGGCTAGGGCCGATCCCAGCGTAGCCACCGCGGTGTTTCATCTAGTGGAGGCCTCTTGGGGGAAGATAGTCGAGAGATATGCAAAACCAGAGCTGGCGAAGGAGGTACTAAGCAGAGCAGCTAGGGGAGAGGGGTTCGTGGGTATAAACTCCACCGAGCCTCAGAGTGGCAGCGATGTCGCCGGCTTCAAGACCTTAGCCAAGAAGGAAGACGGTTACTGGGTCCTCAATGGTGAGAAGACCTTCATAAGCGGGATAGTAGAGGCCAAGGAGCTCGATGGAGGCTACGTCACCCTAGTGAAAACGAAACCGGAGGCCGGATCTAGGGGAATGAGCATAGTCTGGCTCCCGATAAATCTTCCAGGGATAGAAACTGGCCTCTTCGAGGACATGGGCAGATGCGGTATAAGCACCGGATGGATGAGGCTAAACAATGTCAAGATACCCGAGGATTACATAATAGGAGAGGTCAATGAAGGCTTTGGCATAGCTATGGAGGGGTTCAACAGAGCTAGGGTATTCGTAGCTGCAGGGTGCACGGGTGCCGCGATGGGCATGTTCGATTACACCAAGGAATATGTGAAGAACAGGGTGGTGTTCAACAGATCCTTGGCTTCCTTCGAGGGGATACAATTCCCGCTAGTAGATTACTACTCAAGGCTCGAAGCCACTAGACTCGTCATATACAAAGCCGCATGGATGATAGATCAATTCGATCAGGGCAATGTCACCCTGAAGGAGGCGGGGCTCTGGGCGGCGATGGCCAAACTACTAGCCCCAGAGCTTTCTGTTGACGCAATAAAGGAATTCATGAAGGCTACCGGGGCTTACGGCTATACAAAGGACACACCACTCGAGATGGCCCTAAGGGGCGTGATGAGCTACTACGTGGGAGCGGAAGGCGGTCAGAACATAATGAGGCTCATAGTGGGGAGGTTCCTCTTCGGCAAGGAGCATCTCCCATACAAGAAGTAGGGCCCAGTCCTCAATCACTTCACTTTTTTAAGTTATTAAGAGCCGTTGACCTTTCTCTAAGGTGATCAAAGCTGTTGAAAGTGAAGGAAGTTTACTTAGATGGGATTAGGCTGATAGGGATAGAGATAAGCTTGCCCAACTCGCCACCCCTCATCCTGATAAGGGGAAAGAGGAGCTTCGCCATGTGCGGCTTTCTCAATGTGGAGGCTGCAGACAGGGTGGGAGTCGCAGCCGTGATGTCCAGCGGGGTCAACAGCGTGGAAGATCTCATGGAAGCTCCTGTAAGAGGCGCTACGTCCAAGGCATTGGAGATGGGCGCCAAGATCGGTGAGAAGGTTTCCGATTCCCTAAGGAGGATGGAGACGGAGTAGGTGTGGGATGAAGTACAGATGCATTAGATGCGGTTACACAACGTCGAGCTTCGCTGCTAAATGCCCGAAATGCGGGTCTCCAATGGAAATAGTCCTGAATCGGAGGGAATGGTCACTGGATGAGGGAGAACCATCCATATGGAGGTACAAATCCTTACTTCCTAATCCCAAGAGGAGGGTGAGCTTGGGTGAGGGACTCACACCCCTCAGGAGGATTGATGGCATACTCGTGAAGGACGAGACTAAGAACCCCACAGGTTCGTACGTAGACAGGGGCTCCTCGGTCCTAGTGAGTTGCTCGGACCTGCCTGAAGAGCTGGAGCTCGATTTTTCTCAGGATATAACGGTCTCTGTTTCCACGTATCTGCTTGAATCCGGCGTAAGGGTCAGAGTCAGGGTGGATCCTAGCGGCGTAGAGCTTACCGAGCTGCTCTATCTTGCCAACTTAGGTGCTGACATATCCTTCGATGGGGGCGGAGGGAGGGCGTACGAGAGCCCCTTCATGATAGAAGGATTCAAAACGATAGCTTTCGAGATATACGAGTCTAGAGGAGGAGCGGATGGGTTGATCATTCCTGCGGAGTCTGGAGTACTGGCGTACGGAGTATGGAAAGGATTCTCGGAGCTGGAAGAACTGGGTCTCTCCAAGATCCCCCCAATATACTTGGCGTATCATGGAACCGTCAAGACAGGACTTCTCGAGACCTTGGAAAGCAGGGGTGTGAGGTTGATGGAAGTCAACGCGGCCAGTGCGCTAGAATCGCTGGTCCAACTGGCGAGGAAGGGGGTATACATCAAGCCGGTGGCAGCTAAGGCGTACTCCTTGGCTAGAGAGCTGAGAGGCGATGTGATAGCTATACTCACTGGTACTGGTCTCAGGAAGTGGGAGCATGGGATGCCAAGGAGGCCCCTCACCGAACTCCAAGCGAGAGTGCTCGATGTCCTCAGGGAAGGGGGAGAAATGACCGCGTACCAGATATGGAGGAGACTTCACGATGTCTCACTCCAAGGCGTTTACAAGGCTCTCTCCAAACTGGTCGAATCTGGGATGGTCGAGAGCAAGAGGGTCATGGTGAAGCGCAGGAAGATAAGGCTATATAGGGTCAACGAACCCAGTGGATGAGATGGATCCCAAGGAGAAGCTGAAGGAATCCCTTGTCGATTTAGATGAGGAATCTTTCTTTGAGACGCTGAGAGACCTCTTAACTGCGGGAGAGGATCCTTGGGACATAATACTCGGTCCCATGAGCGAGGCCATGGATGAGATAGGGAAGCTTTACGAAGAAGGTGAGTACTTCATAGCGGAGATGCTCGTGGCAGCCGATATATTCAAGAAAGCCCTCAAGGAGATGGGTATTGAGGAATCAGATACTAACCCCTCCTTGGGCGTCGTGGTAATAGGCACTGTGAAGGGGGATGTTCATGACATAGGCAAGAGCTTGGTGGCCACGATGCTCAGAGCCTCGGGCTTCAAGGTGGTGGATTTGGGGGTGGATGTGGATGCGGACAAGTTCGTCCAAGCGGTCAAAGATCATGACGCAGATATAGTGGCTATGAGCGCGCTTCTCACTACCACTAGAAACTACATGAAGACCGTGATAGATAGGCTGAGAGAGGAGGGACTCAGGGGCAGAGTGAAGGTCCTGATAGGTGGCCTATCCACATCTAGGGAGTTTGCCGAGAGGATAGGAGCTGATGGGTGGGGTAAAAACGCTATAGAAGGTGTTGAAGTGGCTAAGAGACTCCTTGGCATATCATCTGACCGATAGAACGAATTTCAGCTATTATTCAATATCTTACGGTCTCTTCCCGATTTGTTCCATACCAGAGAGTCTTTCTTACAATCTAGGATAACTGCGGAGCTTGGTTTGCCTTGGAATTTCAGTGCGCGTGTAAACGACTTTTATAATCAAAGGTGAATCCCAGACGGCATGCGGCTCCGGAATGAAGCGGCTGGGATAATAGCTATACTCACCGTAGCGGCCCTGTGGGGCGGGACTTTCACCGCCATGAAGTCCGCATTTTACTCGGCGGATCCCATGCCCTTTCTCCTCACGAGGTTCGCTCTTGCTGTCCTAGTACTCTTACCCCTATACACCCTCAGAGGTAGGAGGCCAAAAATCTCTCAGATAGGCATGGTGGCCGGCCTCATGGTGTTTCTCGGGTTCGCCCTTCAAATGGAGGGTCTAACCGGGATTTCCGCGACTAAATCAGCTTTTATCACAGGATTAAACGCGCCTCTTGTCCCATTGTTTGAGTTGATCCTCTTCAGAAGGAAACCCAAGGCTAAAGCCATCCTTGCAATATTTCTGGGGGTCTTAGGGCTGGCTCTCCTGACAGAAGTCGTTTACGGGATGCCGCTTTCCATCGGAGACCTCTTGACACTGGGGTGCGCTATAGCATGGGCCCTCCAAATAGTGGTGGTGGATAGGGCTTCCAAGGTACTCCCTCCAGACGATGTGGCCTTCAACGAGTTCCTCGTAACGCTCGTGCTGGCCCTCACATCCATCCCGGTACTGGGAGAGTATAATATGCCTCTGGACCCGGTAGTAATTGCTGCAGTCCTGTACTCCGGGATACTGGCCACCGTAGTCGCGTTTTATCTGCAGGCGTGGGCCCAAAAGAGGATTTCACCGGAGTCAGCGGCCTTGGGGCTCATGGCTGAGCCTGTATTCGCTTACGCATTCGCCTGGCTTCTACTGGGAGAATTCCTATCCCCGATCCAGCTTATCGGGGCGTTGCTAATCCTCGTATCGATACCCATGGCCAGCTAACTCCCAACAGCATTTATAACGATCCTCACCAACCTGACATGGTGCAGTCATGGGTCAGGCCGCGGGGCTATCCAAGCTGCTCAGGAAGATAAGGTGGGAAATGGATGCCTTCTCTTGGTCACAGCTGATCATCGTCCTAGTTTCATTCACAGCATTTCTCATAGTCCCTCTAGGACTGGTGGTCGTGAGGTCCTTCTACTCATCATCGGGGGGCTTCTCCCTCTACTGGCTTCAGACCATACTCACGGACCCCTTCTACTTTCCGCTGAGACTGAAGCTATTGAACCAATTTCCATTCATCTCACTGGAGGGTATAAGAGGAAATCTTTACGAGGTGATAAAGTACCAAACCGCTGCGGGAGAGGAGACCATCATCCTGCTGACCGGATGGGACATGGGAGTCATTCCGAATTCCTTGGTGGTGGCCACCTTCACGACACTCTTCTCCACGATTTTAGGGTTCACACTGGCCTTTATATTCGCTAAATACAGGTTTCCCGGCTCAGAAGCTCTCAGAATAGTTTCCCTGATTCCGCTTCTCTCCACTCCCTTCGTGGGGGCCATAGGCTTGAAGAAGATGATAGTGGCCGACGGGGTCCTCAATGTCCTCTTCTATGACATGCTCCATTTACTTCCCTTCAAGATAGAGATAACTGGGCTTCCTGCGGTAATACTGGTCCAGACCTTACTGTTCTACCCCATAGTCATGCTTAACTCTTACACTGCTCTGATAAGCGTCGATCCAACGTTGGAGGAGCAGGCCATTAACATGGGGGCGAGCGGCTTCAGGCTCTTCAGGACCGTGACACTACCACTTGCCACTCCTGGAGTGGAGGCTGGCGCTCTCCTCGTCTTCATCCTCTCGCTCGAGGACTTGGGTACGCCCATAGTGTTCAAGGGGACGACTGCTGAGAAGGTACTGACCTTCCAGATATTCAACAGGATCTTCACACCAGCCGGTCTGATCTCCCAAGAGGCCACCACCTTGGCGATGATACTCCTCGTCATCTCCGGGCTGGTCTTCGTCGCCGTGAGGAGGTACGTCAGCCTGAAGAAGTATGCGATGCTGAGCAAGGGCGGTACTTGGAGGCCCAAGAGGAAGAAACTATCGCCCGCGGTGACCCTGCTAGTTTACATCTTCATATTGGGGGTCCTCTTCTTCGCCACGCTTCCTCATATAGGCGTGACCCTTCTCGCCTTCGCCAAGCAGTGGGGACCAACACTCTTACCATCCAGCTTCACGCTTGATAACTTCGCAGCAGTGCTGGGCGATGAGGAGGCTAGCAGGTGCATAATGAATAGCCTAGTCTACTCTTCGATAGCGACCCTCTTCATGATTGTGCTGGGGGTGAGCGCTGCCTACCTAGTTTCTAGGAAGAAGTCCCTTCCGGGGATAGAAGCCTTGGACCTCCTCGTGACCATACCCATAGCCGTACCTGGGATAGCCGTAGCCACCGGACTCTTCCTGACTTACTTGGGTACTCCATTGAGTCCGACCATAAGCGGCGCTCCCCTGCTGATCGCCTCCTACACAGTCAGGAAGATCCCATTCACCGTAAGGGCAGTATTCTCGGGATTAGAGCAGACAGATAAAACGCTTGATGAGGTGGCTTGGACCGTGGGAGCCAGCAGGACTCGGACATTCTTCTCCATAGTAATGCCAATGATCCTCCTGAATGTATTAGCCGGGGGGATGCTCTCATTCATCTACTCCATGTCAGAGGTCAGCACGGGCATAGTAGTCGGTGATGCTAACCACAGGGATGCTCCGATGACTTGGAAGATGTACGACATGCTCTACCATGGCCTAGCAGGTGGTACATTCCAACCGGCTGCCTTAGGCTTTCTACTGATGACCCTCCAGTTCATCTTCATAGTGGGAGCTAATCTGCTCCTAAGGAAGAGGGCTACGGCCCTGATAGGTGTTTGAGGTGATCTTATGGTATCGATAAGGACTGTGAACCTTACTAAGGTCTTCGGAGAGGTAGTTGCAGTCGATCACGTCAGCTTGGAGATAAGACATGGGGAATTCTTCACACTGCTCGGACCATCGGGCTGCGGTAAGACAACTTTCCTCAGAACGATAGCCGGGCTGGAAATGGCCGATGAGGGCAGAATTTACTTCGATGATCAGGATATAACGGACATGCCGGCCCACCTGAGGGGTACGGGGATGGTATTCCAGAATTACGCCCTATGGCCCCACATGAATGTCTTCGATAACATCGCGTACGGATTGAAGATAAGGAAGGTCCCCAAAGAGGAGATCAGGAGGAGGGTCAGGGAAGTCCTCAAGCTGGTCAAGCTGGAGGGCATGGAAAACAGGACACCGCACCAACTCTCAGGAGGTCAGCAGCAGAGAGTGGCCCTAGCTAGGGCGCTGGTGATAAACCCAAGGGTCCTCCTGTTCGACGAGCCACTAAGTAACTTGGACGCCAAGTTGAGGATAGAGATGAGGGCTGAACTCAGGAGGTTACAGAGAGAGCTAGGAATTACCGCTATCTACGTGACACACGATCAGGAGGAGGCAATGAGCATATCCGATAGGATTGCAGTGATGAACAGGGGTAAAATAATGCAGGTCGGCACGCCCAAGGAGATATACAAGAATCCAAGAAATGAGTTCGTCGCTAGGTTCATTGGCCAAGGAACCTTCATACCGGGGGAGGTCGTCTCATCCGGTGAGGAACTCGAAGTCCGTCTTGAGAGTGGTAAGATCGTTAGAGCGGTTCCCTCCCATCCAGACGTAAGGCTCGAGGTTGGCGATAAGGCCTTAATCATGATAAGGCCAGAATCCTTCACACTAGAGCCGGGAGAGGGGTACAACGAGTTTGAGGTGGAGATCTACCATATATCATTCCTAGGCGACTCCCAGATGCTTCAGGCCAGCAATGAGGTTGAGAACTTCATAATAGAGGTAGACCCCGATCTGGAGATAAGTGTGGGACAGAGGTTGAGGGTTTACGCTCCTTCGAAGCACACACTCGCCGTCAAGCTCTGAGATAACAGTCTCCCCCTTTCTTATCGCAGAGTCGGATTATAATCCCCGCAGTTAGGCTGAGGATGGATCCAGCTATCATAGTCTCGGTCAATCCGAGTAAACCCATGAGAGTACCTCCTAAGTAGTTCCCCATAGCCTCCGATATGGAGCCGAGGGACGAAGGAACTGATACGGCCGAAGCCCTCTCCTCAGGTGCCAATTCAATGGCTAATGCGTTCCTAGAGGAGTAGTGTAGCGGAAATATGGGGATCACCATAAGTAGTGCTAGGAGCGTGAGATCATTTATGAAAGCGCCGACCGAGAAATAGGCGGAGTATATGAGGCAGGAGGCGAGAAAAGTGCGCATCCCTCCCAGCCTGTCCGTCAACTTACCATAAACAGGCCCAGTCAATGTACCAAGGAGACCGGCCGCCGCTATCAGGAGGCCCATGAGCGAGTTGGACCTCCCTGAAGCCTCAAAGACCTTTATGGAGAAGGCAACATAAAAGACGGAGATGGAGAGGCTCGCGGTTAGGAATACGGGAACATATCTCTTAGTTCTTCCCGGGAATTCCAACTGGATCGTTCTTTTCAGGGCACTCCTGAGGTCCAGAGTCCCACGGGAACTGTCCTCGGCTAACATGAAGAGAGGAAGGGATGGCACCGACACTAGCGCCGCCAGCATGAGGACTTTCCTTATTCCCAAGGCGTCGGCGAGTACGCCACCCAAAGCGGTTCCCAGAGTGAATCCTAACTCTGAGGCCGCGTAATACTCACCAGAGGCACTGCCGGCCTCCATCTTCGCGCTGAGGTATGCAATCATCACAGGCTCGTAGGCGGAGAGGAAGTACCAGAGTGATATTACGGGGATCCACATGTCTATTGGAAGGAAGGCCATGGATAAGAGAGATACGATGGTAGAGACGCTTCCCAGGAGGAAGAATGGCTTCCTTACTCCTGAGGAGTCGCTGAGGAACCCGAAGAACCTGCTCCCTAAGAAGTAAGCTAGAGAGGGCAGGCTCCTTATCAGAGCGTAGGCGTAGAACCCTGCTTGGGCGTAGGTCTCGAATGCCATGAACATGTAACTCATGCTCCAAGCCAGCTCTAGGAGCAGAGTCCCAACTAAGACGGGCAGTTCCCGTCTACTGGACATATTCATCTCTCCCTTGAGTGGAACTCGAAGCTAGTTTACCGTCTCGGGGGAACGGTATCCCTCCTAATTTAACGCCATCGCATCCGAAGGAGGATGCTGGGAAGCCCGTAATAGATGGAACTTATCCGAAGGGATGTTGGTGTCAAAGAAGGTACGCTAAAATAAAAAATGAGGGAGGTTTAGAGCTTTTTGTAGCAGAACCACCAGTCGTAGCACTCGAATTCTCCAGCCTTGGCCTTCTCGAGCCTCTCCTTAGCAGTCTTCTCGTCACTGGCTGGGGGTATGATCACTTTGTCGCCTATAAGCTCGTTCTCAGGCCAGTTAGCTGGAGTGGCCACGCCGTTCTTGTCGGAGGTCTGCAGGGCCTTCACTGCCCTGAGGATCTCGTCCATGTTCCTACCTATCTCCTGTGGATAATAGAGTATCAGCCTGATCACGCCGTTCGGATCCACAACGAACACGGCCCTGACAGTATTGGTACCCTTGCCCGGATGTATGAGCCCGAGCTTGGCAGCCACCTTCCCAAGGTCATCGGCTATAATCGGAAACTCTATCTTCACACCCAGCTTCTCCTCGATCCACTCCACCCATTTTATGTGGCTGAAGGTCTGATCTATGCTAAGGCCTATGAGCTCGACTCCGAGCTCCCTGAACTGGTCGTACCTCTTCTGGAAGGCCACGAACTCGGTGGTGCACACTGGGGTGAAGTCAGCGGGATGGCTGAACAGAATGAACCACTTCCCCTTGTAATGGTCGGGGAGCTTTATCACACCGTGGGTGGTCTTAACCTCCATCTCTGGGAACTTGTCTCCTAACAGGGGCATTCTCGTTACCTCATCCATGTACATCACCTCTTCGACCTAACTTAGGCCAGTCTAACATTATGTTAGGTATTTAAAAGTGTTCTGTTTGTATTTCGAACCCAAAATCTAATGGAATGAAAATCACGTTGGGGTCGCGATTCCCATGCGAGACCCCCATCTAAGATCCTCTTCCATATGAGATATCTTCACCACTGTAGATCCTCCTCTCGGCCGTGCGCCTTTAATCTTTCACCGACCTCCGTTGCTGGGAGGCGGTAACTATAGCCTTGAATTCCCTAAGAGTGACGGCCCTTGTAGATAATACGACTCACTTCGAGGGACCTATACTCGCGGAAAATGGGATCTCTCTCCTTCTAGAGTCTCCCGAGTTGGATTTCTCGGTGTTGGTGGATACGGGCATAACAGGACGGTCCCTGCTCAACAATGCTGAAGTTCTTGGGGTCGACCTTTCCAAGGTGAGGTATGTGTTTCTGACCCACAATCACTACGATCATACTGGTGGCTTACTCAGGCTTTTAATCCACGTAAAGACGAATCCTCTAGTGATCGCACATCCAGAGGTTTTCTCACCTAAATACGCGATATTACCATCCCTTGGCCTTAACGAGCTCACCTATACGGGTCCGCCCTATTCGTTGGAGGATTTGAGAGGGCGTGCGGAGGTCATACTATCGAGGGATCCCGTTCCCATAGCAAGAGACATCATGACGACTGGAGAAATTCCCAGAAAGAACAACTTCGAGGCCGTAAGGGGCTTCTATAAGGTGAAGGAAGGTGAATTCGTGGTGGACGAACTGCCTGACGATCAAGCCTTGGTAGTGAGGATGACCGACGGGTTGGTGGTCTTGCTGGGCTGCGGCCACAGCGGCGTGGTGAACACGATAGAGAGGGCCATCTCATTGACGGGAGAGGATAAAATAAAGGCTGTTATAGGAGGATTCCACCTGATTGACGCCACAGATGATAGGATAGATAGGACGGTTGAGGCCTTGAAGAAGTACGACTTGGAGATGCTCATTCCAATGCACTGCACTGGCTTTAGGGCCAGATCGAAGCTAGCATCTCAGTTTGAGGATAATTTCAAGGAGTTATACGCTGGGGAGAGCATAAAGATATCCTCACGCTGACCAGAATCCAACGACAGCTAGTTTAATATCTGTCCTGATACGGCGCTCGGGGGTAGCTTGACCCGAGCATCGGACGGGGAACCTCTCGTGAGGATGAGGGGTATAGTGAAGAGGTTCCCCGGCGTCTTAGCGAACGATCACGTGGATTTTGAGCTACTTCCTGGGGAAATTCATGCTCTTCTAGGCGAAAACGGAGCCGGAAAGACAACCCTCATGAACATCCTCTACGGCATATACCAGCCAGACGAGGGTGAGATCATTGTGAAGGGAAGAAGGGCTAGAATACGCAGCCCTAGGGACGCGATAAGACTGGGAATTGGGATGGTACATCAGCACTTCCTCCTAGTGGACAAGCACACCGTGGCCGAAAACCTAGCAATGGGCTATGCCAAAAGCATCCTCAACCCTCTAAGGGAGGTAAGGGATCGGGTTAGGGATTTCGCAGAGAAATATGGGATTAAGGTGGATCCCGACGCCTATATATGGCAACTCTCGGTGGGAGAGCAACAGAAGGTGGAGATCGTGAAGGCCCTCTATGCTGGGGCTGAAATATTGATCTTGGACGAACCCACATCGGTCCTCACTCCTCAGGAGGCTAGGGATCTCTTCAACGTGCTAAGAAGAATGAAGGAAGATGGGAAGGGAATAGTTTTCATCACCCATAAGCTGTCGGAGGTCTTCGAGGTGGCAGACAGAGTGACGGTCATGCGAAGGGGAAGGGTGGTGGGTACCCTGAGGGTGAAAGAGGCTACAAGGGAATCGCTCGCTAGGATGATGGTGGGAAGGGATGTGATCTTCGAGTTGAAGAAGTCACCGAGCAAGCCGGGTGAGCCGGTTCTCGAGGTAAGGGGCCTTATCGTCCTAGGTGACAGGGGGAGGGAGGCTGTCAAGGGCGTGAACTTCGAGGTGAGGGAGGGAGAAATATTTGGGGTCGCTGGAGTGGCAGGGAATGGGCAAAGAGAGCTCGTACAAGCCATAGTTGGACTGAGAAAGGTGAAGTCGGGTTCAGTAAAGGTGCTAGGGATTGATGCAACCAATAAATCACCCCGAGAGATCGCCGAGCTGGGAGTAGGACATATCCCTGAGGAAAGACTCAAGTTCGGCATAGTTCCAGACATGAGCGTGGCTGAGAACTCCGTGCTGAAGAGTTACTACAGACCACCTTACAGGAAAGGCCTTCTGCTCGATTACAATGAGATAAGGAGGACGGCGGAGTCCCTCATAAATGAGTACGAGATAGCTGTCCCGTCCCCGGACACTCAAGCCAAGCTCCTCTCAGGAGGTAACATGCAGAAACTCATTGTGGGGAGGGAGATAAGGAGGGATCCAAAGCTCATAGTGGCCTCCAATCCAACCTTCGGCTTGGATGTGGGTGCAACTGAATACATAAGAAAACTTCTCCTTAAGAAGAGGGACGAGGGAAGGGCCATCCTACTAGTATCGGGCGACTTAGACGAGGTGATCCAGCTCAGCGATCGAATGGCTGTGATGTTCGAGGGCAGATTCGTGGGAGTAGTCAAGCCAGAGGAAGTGACGAGAGAGGAGATCGGCCTCATGATGTCGGGATCGGAGGTGCGCCCATGAGGTTCAGGACGATCAAGAGGCTCGAGATGAGCAGGAAGATTATGATCCTCGTGAGGATACTATCGGTTCTCGCTGCCCTGATGACCGCTTCGATCGTCTTCCTAGTTTACGGCTTGAATCCGGTGGATGTATACACATCTATATTCTACAACGCGTTCGCCACCAGCATAGGCGTGACGGAATCTGTAGTTAGAATGATTCCCCTTCTCTTGGTGAGCTCGGGCCTCGCTCTAGCTTTCAGGACTGGATTCTGGAATATAGGAGCTGAGGGTCAACTGCTAGCAGGAGCGATGGCAGCCTACGTGGTAGCAGTTAACTATGGATCCCTCTCACCAGCGTTGTTGATCCCAGTTCTCTTCTCCGTCGGGTTCGCTGCTGGTGCCGCTTGGGGCATATTACCGGCCATCCTGAAGGCTAAGCTCAATGTAAACGAGGTCATCTCCACGCTCATGCTCTATTATGTCCTCTACTGGACATTCCAACACCTCATCCATGGACCTTGGAAGGCCAAGGAGAAGGTCGGACAGCTCACCTACGGGGGGTTTGCCCACACAGAGGTGATACCCAAGGCATCCCACCTTCCCTTAATAGATGGCACGAGGATCCACTGGCCTACCCTCCTAATAGCCGTGATCGCCTCCATCTTGGCCTATCTACTCCTTACGAAGACCCCTTGGGGATTCGAGATGAGGGCTATGGGGAGCAATCCAGACGCTGCCGCTGCAGCCGGCATGAGCTATCTGAGGACCGTGGCCTTGGCCATGGTGGTGAGCGGCGGCCTAGCGGGAGTTGCTGGGGTTGGGGAGCTTTGCGGAGTCCAGAAGAGATTCACCCCGGAATTTCTCTCCGGATACGGATTCTCTGGGATAATAACTGCTTGGCTGGGGGGTAACAACCCTATGAGCCTGATAGTGACGAACTTCCTTTATGGGGGCCTGCTGGTCGGCGGAGAATACATAATGATAACGTATAAGCTTCCCATAGGCGTAGTAGACCTCTTCAACGGGATAATACTGTTCTTCGTACTCGCTGGCGAGTTCCTCGTGAGGTATAGGGTGGTGAGGAAATGATCGAGGCCAAGCTGATCGAGAACATCCTCTGGATAGGCCTGAGATCAGCAACACCACTCCTCTTAGCATCCCTGGGTGAGATATACGCTGAGAGGTCCGGAATCCTGAACTTAGGAGTCGAAGGGATGATGGCCGTGGGCGCTCTGAGCTCCTTCGCGACCTCCTTAATCACTGGGAATCCATGGCTGGGAGTTCTGGTTGGAATGCTCTCCGGGGGCCTACTGGCTATGATTCACGGGGTCATAAGCATAGGATTCAAGGGAAATCAAGTGGTCTCAGGGCTCGCCCTGACCATGTTCGGTCTTGGGCTCAGTAGCGTCCTCGGAAGAGTTTACGTGGGGAACCAGCTACCTGTCGAGGCAAGGTTCCTCCCGAAACCCGTAGAGCCGCTATCTTCAATCCCCATACTGGGAAGGGTGCTCTTCGACCAGGATCCTCTCTTCTACATCTCCCTACTCCTCGCTTTGGTCATGTGGTTCCTTCTCTACAGAACGAAGTATGGGATAGTCATAAGGTCCACTGGGGAGAACCCAGCGGCTGTCGACGCTATGGGCATAAGCGTGAACAAAGTCAGGTACCTGAGCACCCTCATCGGGGGGATACTAGCCGGTCTCGCAGGTGCCTACCTTTCTGTCGCTTACAATCCCGCGTGGATAGAGAATATGACTGCCGGAAGGGGATGGATAGCCTTGGCATTGGTGATATTCTCTCTCTGGGATCCATTGAGGGCTCTCTTAGGCTCATATCTATTTGGCGTCGTGGAAGCAAGCGGTTACACGTTGCAGGCCTATGGATATAGTCAATGGCTCTTAAACGGGCTCCCCTACCTTCTAACGATAATAATCCTAACTCTGGGAGCGACTGAATCCATGAGAAGGAGGATGGGGGCTCCTGCGGCGTTAGGAAAACCGTACGAAAGGGAGGAGAGGTAAATAGGAGAGGCTCGCGACCCCCCATGAGGCTCAAGTCCTCTACCCGCGGGCCTCTCCTAGGCCGCCGCCCACGGCAGCCTCCTACTCCGTTCACCTCTTATTTGAAAACTTTTCGGTGCAGGTGAAACGACTGAGTCATCTTTATGAAATGCCAACTGGCCTCAGCCACAACACCCCCCATGAGGTAGTTAGTATGACCTCTACCCAGTGGGCCGCGATAGCGGTGATACTCCTAATTTTAGGCCTAGTTGCGGGTTATTTTGCCGCTCCGAGTAGGGTCACCACGATCACCGAGACCGTGTCCGTGGGGGCTACGGGAGCGCCCGCTAAGACGGTCACAATAACGGAGACCAAGACTATCTCGCCAGAGGGTAGGAAGATAAAGGCTGCTTGGATATATGTAGGGCCAATAGGGGACATCGGGTGGACTTACGCTCACCACCAAGCTAAGGAAATGGTGGACAAGAAGTATGACTGGCTAGAAACAACTCATGTAGAGTCCGTTGCCCCTGCCGATGCTGCTGGAGTGATAGAGCAGCTCATATCCCAAGGCTATGACGTCATCTTCACCACTAGCTTCGATTTCATGGATCCAACGCTCGAAGAAGCTCAAAAACATCCAGATAAGATATTCTGGCACTGTTCTGGATACAAGAGGGCCCCCAACATGGGCACCTACTTCGCGGACTTCTATCAGGTTTACTACCTGAACGGTCTCATGGCCGGGGCCCTTACCAAGACCAAGAAAATAGGTTACGTGGCGGCGCACCTTATACCGGAGGTGGTCAGGCACATAAACGCCTTTTCCTTGGGAGTAAAGGAGGTCTGCGGAGACTGCAAGGTGTATGTCAGGGAGATAGGGGCTTGGTACGATCCCACTAAGGCCAGACAGGCTGCCGAGTCCCTGATATCTGAGGGAGTGGATGTACTCGCGTTCACAGAGGACTCACCTACTGTCGTCCAGGTAGCTGAGGAACACTTCCAGAGGGGAGAGCGTGTCCTCGCCTTCGGCCACTACAGCCCCATGGAGAAATTCGGGAAGGATGTATGCGTCAGTGGACAGCTCGTTCATTGGGAAGTGATATACGACGACATCCTCAGTAAGATATATGCCGGATCCTACACGCCAAAGAATCTCCAAGATGTCGATTACTGGTGGAAGTTGAAGGAAGGTGCGGTAGAGCTCGGCTGCGCCTATAATCAACCGATCAATCCAAAGTTCGTGGAGGAGCTAAAGTCCGTCAAGGTGAATGAGAAGGTTCAGCTTCCCAATGGTACTGTGATAGAGGACCCTGACGTTTACACCTTGATTATGGCAAGACTCGTGCAGATGGGCGCCGTCTGGACGGGAAAGAAGTGGATATTCGTCAATGACGAGACATTTGACCCGTTCACAGGGCCTATATACGATAACGAGGGCAAATTGAGGGTACTCCCTGGACAGAGGATAGGTCACGATGAGCTCTGGTCTATGCAGTGGTGGGTAGATAATGTGGTAGGCCCGTCGTTAGGGGGCTGATAGCTTCCCGCCCCCTACTTCCCCCTTTTTGGATCGTCAGATCTCCTTTCTCATCCACTTATACCTGTTCACCGGCTCGAAGCCAGCGGCCTCGAACGCTGCCCTATACTTGCACCAAGTCTGTGTCAC
>JACXSR010000088.1:0-3803 GCA_035319845.1 Thermoproteota archaeon | reverse complement strand
CACTTCCATGAAGCTCCAGACGACATCTTCAACCCTTTCACCCGACTTTATCCTCCGTAACGCCTCAGTTAGAAGACCGCTGAACGATAAATCCATCCCCTTCACAGTATAGGGGAGATCCACCCAATCACCTACCATCCTATCTAGCTTCGGTCCAGCTGGAAAGGGAAGCCCTATTTCCCTGCCCAACTTGTCCTGAGCGTTACCCAAACCTACATCCAGCGTCTCCCCTAGTACCACGTACCTCCTCCCGTTGTGGGTGATCACTTGAGTGTTGCCACCGGAGACATAGAGCACGACAGGATCGTAGCTCCTAGTGACCTTTCTACCTATCTCCACATGTGCCAGTGGATGATTGACTCCTACCAAGGGCTTTCCATATCTCAAGGCCAGTGATCTGGCCACAAAAGCTCCTATTAACAAGGCCTGCCCTATTCCGGGGCCGCGGGAGTATCCAATGATGGATATGTCTGAAAGAGCCAACCTAGCCCGATCTAGGGCATTCTTCACGACATCCACGGCCGTGCTGAAGTGATGTTCGGCTAGCTCGTGCGGTCTCATGCCTCCCTCTGGAGATTTGTAGGAGTCCCATACGTTAGCGAGTATCTCGCCGTTTGAAGTTACGATCCCTACCCCAAAAGTGTGAGCTGTAGATTCTATACCTAGTGCGATCATCTCCTCCTCTCGTAAACCTTCAGTATTTCCTCGAATGGTACATCACCCTCCCTCACGAGCACGGGTCTCTCACCTGTGAGATCGACAACAGTAGATGGTTTACTAGGTGGAAGAACACCGTAGTCTAGGATTAGATCAGCCTCAATCTCTTCAGCCACTTCCCTCGGATCCCTTTTAGGGGGCGAGCCTGACCTGTTGGCACTGGTAGCTGTTACCGCCCTGCCGAAGGATCTAATGAGGTGACGCGTCAGATCTAAGTCCGGGATCCTCACGCCTATAGCCCTCGGATTCACGGAATCCAAAACTCTCTCGGTCTTGGGCAATATGAAAGTTACCTTGCCCGGTAGGAAGTGCCTCACCAACTCCCTGCTCACCTCGTTCAGCACGGCGTATTTCTCTAACATCTCGAAGTCACTGACAGCTATGGTCAGGGGCTTTTCCCTCTCCCTACCCTTGATCTCGTACACCTTCAGCACGGCAGCTTCGTTCTCAGCATCTGCACCCAAGCCGTACACCGTATCTGTGGGATAGACCACTAGTCCACCGGATCTCCACACACTCACCACTTCGCTGACGCATGCATCATCGCATCCTTTCCTGACGTCCAGCCACCTCACAAGGCGAATGGGATGAAACGATTTAATAATCCTCCCGTGAGGGTCCCAGCGATAGGGCATGGATGACGAGCAGCTTGAATTCTACCTGAAACTGGGTGAGGAGCACTCTTACATCCTAGAGCAGATGAGCAGGAAAATTGGGCCGGGGATGAGCGTTCTAGATTTAGCAGAGGAATCTGAAAGGCTAGTCAGAGAAAGAGGCTACTCGCTGGCCTTTCCCACTAATCTCTCAATCAATGAGGTAGCTGCTCACTACACTCCCTTCCCCGGAGACGAACTGAGGATTCCAGAAGCTGGCTTGATAAAGCTGGACATGGGATCCCATCGAGAGGGAATGATAGTAGACGCGGCCCGCTCTGTCGCCTTAGAGGAGAAGTATGAGGAGATGGTTCAGGTGGCTAGGGAGGCTCTTGATAGAGCAGTAGAAAGGATGATCCCAGGGAACAAGATTAGGGAGGTCAGTGAAGCGATATACGACACGATCGTTTCAGCAGGATACAAACCTATACGTAACCTCACAGGTCATAAGGTGGACACTTACATATTGCACGCTGGAGTTGAGGTCCCCAACGTTCCAACCGGGAGAAGCATGAACTATAAGATTAAAGAAGGTGACATCTTCGCTATAGAACCCTTCGTAACCCTTCCAGAGGCTAAGGGATATGTAGTACCGTTGGGGGAGCCTCTCATATTCTCCTTGAGGAAGAAGGGCAGAACCCGCGATGAGATAGAGAGGAGAATTCTGAAAATAGTGGAAAAGAAGTATAAGAGACTCCCATTCTGCGAGAGATGGCTGTTTCATGAGATCGGCCATAGAGTGAATCATGCTCTGTCTAGACTAGCTGACAAGGGGGTGCTCATCTCCTATCCGCCCTTGGTTGAGGTCTCCGGGATGATGGTCGCCCAATACGAGGACACGGTCCTCGTGACTACAGATGGCCCTCTGAGATTAACGGGGGAGAGGGGTTGAGAAGGAAGGCAAAGGGAACTAGAGCAGAGAGGGACCTCTTGGACAAGTTATGGAAACAGGGGATAGCAGCAGTAAGAATAGCGGGAAGCGGATCAACCAGCCATCCATCTAGTGATGTGATCGCCGGTTATAAGGGGAGAATAGCCATTATTGAGGTCAAAACTACATCCAAGGAAACAGTTTACATTCCCTCAGAGGAGGTAATCTCCATGAAGAGGCTCGCTGATCTACTCGGGGGGGAATGTTGGTTTGCAGTGAAGTTCTCCTCTGATAGAGGGAAATTTTATCTGCTGAAGATGGATGATGTCAGGGAGCTGAAATCAGGGTCCATCGCCATAGATATAGAGACAGCGAGGTCTAAAGGGCTGTCCGTAGAGGATTTCGCTCTCACTATCAAGGCTTGAACCAGGACATCTTGTAGCTGACCACGTGCTCTCCAGAAACCAACGATACAATGAGATCCTTCCTTACTGAGGTCGCAACCCTTCCAGATCTTATCAAATCGACAGGGCGCACCTTATCCCCAACAGATCCAGCCACGCATAAGTAAGGCGCATGTTCCAAGCCCGGACCTCTCTCGTATACCAAGAAATCAGCTCCATATCTAGATCCAGCCTTGGGGACGTATCCCAAATCCCTCCAATATCTGAACACCCTCTCTTTGATGTCGGATCCCTCCCTTACCTCCGAGAAGATTTTCCTCAACTCATTCAGATCTAAGGTCCTCCCGTCATACGTCTCAACCCTCAACTTACCTTTAGAAGAAAGGTAAATTGCCTCTATTAAGGGTAGTTGGAGGGGTTCCTCGTACCGTTTGAATGGTTCAGGTTTATCAACACCCAGAGGATGCCCCCAGAATCCATTAGCGTAGAAATCCCCTGCCCTTTCATCGAATACTATAACCCTATCTCCAACTAAAGTACCCACGAGCTCTGGCAGCTCCTCAACGTTATAGCCGGTCCTCCTATCAGGTAGGAAATTCTGGGCCCTGTAGTAGGTGACATTCATTTCATCATCCACAACGGCCAGTATCAGGCCCTTCCTAAGCCTAGCTACCTTCTCAACGGTATCTAGGATGTACTTATGTGGTATTGGCTGATCCTCTGAGAGGGGGATGATCAGATCCTTGGCAGCCGCCTCACCAATCCTAGCTCCCTTTGGATAGAGCCTGAGGAAGTCCGTTGATCTCTCATATACGACAAGCCTCTCCCTCCTTCTGAGATCACTGTACACAATGTACTTCAAGAAGGCCTTAGGTTCACTCACGAAGAGCCTCATCAGGTCCCTCAACCCTACTTCACCGCGTTCACCAAGTACCCTCAATCTCCCCTTCCAAACTAGGAAAGCGGCCTCGAGTGGGTGCAGTTCCAGTTCATCGCCGACAAGCTCGCCATATCCCTGCTTATACAATCTTCCGGCTTGCTCTGACACATAAACCATCCCCCTCCTTAGCCTTCCTTCTATTGGCATCGCCGCATCCCTCAGGAGACTAACCTGTTCTCCAATCCCTCGAATAGGGAGCCTAGCACACTCTTGGCTAG
>JACXSR010000181.1:0-3853 GCA_035319845.1 Thermoproteota archaeon | reverse complement strand
GAGAAGGAGGCCTGCACCGACGCCCGCATCCGTGGAGGCCGGCTAACCCCACCGAATCCTTTTTATATTCTGGCGCCTGACAGGCAGGCGGAAGACGTAAGGCCGTTCGTTTTACGACTATACAAGTTTCACACCTATTATATTCGATTTTCGGATAGTATGCGACGATAAAAGGAACGTATAAATATTTCACGGGACCACTTGGTCCGAATTCGGTGAAAGAGATGGGGGCGTCCGATCCGAGCTGGTTCTTCCCCGAGCTGGGTGTTCCGAGGTTTTTCAGGAGACCCCCTACTCACGAACTCATATTGACCGATACAACGCTCAGGGATGGGCAACAGGGGAGCAGGCCATTCACTGTGGAGGAATCCATGGCCATCTACGAGATCCTAGTGAAGCTGGACGATGGGAGTGGGGTGGTCAGGGACATAGAGCTCTTCCCCTATACCAAGAAGGACAGGGAGGTCATAAGGAGGATAAGGGATTACTCCGCCTATCCCAGGCCGATAGGATGGGTGAGGGCCAGACTTGAGGACCTGAGGCTCGTCAAGGAGGCTGGGCTGGAGGAGACCATTGTGTTGACCTCGGTGTCCGACTACCACCTGATCCACAAGCTCGGGATGGACAGGGAGACTGCGAAGGCCAAGTATCTGAGGGCTGTGGAGGAGGGGTTGAAAATGGGCCTCAGGTTGAAGGTGGCGATGGAGGACATAACGAGGTGCGACGTGTACGGATTCCTCCTCCCGTTCTTGGACGAGGTGCTGAGGCTGGCCGAGAGGTATGGGGTGGAGGTCGGGTTCAAGCTCTCAGACACCCTGGGGATGGGCCTCCCCTTCATCGAGGCCCCCCTCCCCAGGAGTATACCGAGGTTGATAAGGCTGCTGCTGGACGACCTTGGGTTAAAGAGCACGCAGCTAGAGTTCCACGGTCACAACGACTTTCACCTAGTGGTCGCCAATCACCTAGCAGCGTGGGTCTACGGGGCCTCGCTGTCCAACTGCACCCTCCTCGGCATAGGGGAGAGGGCGGGCAACTGTCCGCTGGAGGCCATGGCCCTCTTCCATGCCCAGCTGGTCAAGGGATCCCCCCTCAATCTGAGGGCCCTCAGGGAGGCGAGGGACCTCTTCCTGAATATGGGCTTTCACGTGCCGGTCTTCTATCCAATACTGGGGGAGAACGCCTTCAGGACCAAGGCCGGGATACACATCGACGGCTTACTCAAGAATCCAGCCATATATCTGCCTTTCGATCCCGAGGAGGTGCTTGGAATCCCGTACACCGTGGAGATCACGCCCTACTCCGGGAGGGCCGGGCTCATATACTGGCTCGTGAAGAAAGCCGGGGTGAGGGATTGGATTACTTTGAAGGGAGATCCTCGCCTAGATAATGCCTACAGGGAGGTCCTGAGCCTCTTCGAGGGAGGGAGGACCGAGCCGCTGAGCGATGAGGAGGTGCTAGACATCCTGAGAAGGCACGTTCCGGAGCTTGTGGAGGGGATGAGAGTTTGGGAGGGACGATGACCGAGAAGGTACTCTCATCGAAGCTGGGGAGGGATGTCGAGGCTGGCGAACATGTGGTGGTTGACGTGGATCTGGTGTACGCTCACGATGGAACCGCCCCCCTCGCGATAGATGTGCTTGAAGGCATGGGTTTGAGAGGGATATCGGGGAATGTGGTGTTCACGGTAGACCACGCCGCCCCGGCACCCCACGCCGAGGCTGCGGCCCTCCATATCCAGATGAGGGCGTTCGCCTCCAGACACGGCATCAGGGTGTTCGACGTTGGGAGGGGAATAAGTCACCAAGTCATCCCCGAAGCCGGGCTGATCAAACCTGGGATGATTGTTTTGGGGGCTGACAGTCACACGGTGACCTTGGGTGCCTATGGGGCCTTCGCCACGGGGGTGGGGAGCACGGATGCCGCGATAGCCATGGCCAAGGGGAGGATATGGTTGAGGGTGCCCGAGGTGATGGCGGTCAGAGTGGACGGTGAATTGGGGAAGGGGGTGATGGCCAAGGATGTGATCCTCGAGATCATAGGGAGGTTGGGCGTGGATGGTGCGAACTACAAGGCGGTGGAGTTCCTAGGGTCAGCTGTGAGGGGGATGAGCGTGGATTCAAGGGCGGTCCTCTCCAACATGAGTGTCGAGATGGGGGCTAAGGTGGGATTGGTGCCTGCCGACAGCGTGACCCTGAGGTGGCTGGAGGGGAGGGGGGTAAGAGCCCAGCCCCTCCAACCGGATCCGAACGCCGATTATGCTAGTGAGATCACCTTCAACGCCGGTGAAATCGTGCCGAATGTGGCGCTTCCAGGGAATGTGGATCAGGTGAGACCCGTGGAGGAGGTGGAAGGCGTGGATGTCAACGAGGTGTTCATAGGCAGCTGCTCGGGGGGAAGGTTCGAGGACTTCCTGCAGGCGATGAGGGTGCTCCGCGGTAACAGGGTGAGGCAGGGGATCAGGTGCATCGCAGCCCCGGCGTCCAGCCGGATATACGAGGCCCTGATCGAGTCCGGAGTTCTTGCCGATCTAGCTAGGGCTGGTTGCGTGATAGGCCCGCCCACCTGCGGGCCCTGCATAGGGGCCCACATGGGGGTGCTCGGGCCGGGGGAGGTGGTGGTCTCGACCTCCACGAGGAACTTCCCGGGGAGGATGGGTCACCCGTCCAGCCAGATATACTTGGCTTCCCCGCTGACGGCGGCGGCGACCGCAGTAATGGGCCAGCTTACCGATCCTAGGAGGTTGCTATCATGAGGGTAAGGGGCAGGGCCTGGAGGCTGGGCGACCACGTCACGACCGATCACATAATACCGGGCAGGCTCAAGTACAAGGTCAGGACCTTGGAGGAGATGAAGAAGTACGTGTTCAACGACCTGATACCAGGTTTCAGCGAGAGAGTCAGGCCCGGAGATGTTATAGTGGCCGGGAGGAACTTCGGATATGGATCCAGCAGGGAGCATGCTGCCAGGCTCCTTAAACTAGTTGGCGTGGGTGCGGTGGTGGCCGAGAGCTTCGCCAGAATATTCTACAGGAATGCTATCAATGTGGGATTGCCAGTAATCGAGGCGCGGGTGGAGGCGGAGGATGGAGATGATCTGGAGATAGATCTGTCCGAGGGAGTGGTGAGGAACCTCTCCAAGGATGTCGAGGTCACCTTCAAACCCTTCCCTTCGATCATTACGGAGCTGCTCGAGGAGGGCGGGGTAGAGGCCTACTTCAGGAGGCATGGTAGGCTCCCGTGGGAGTGATCGACTTGAGGCCCAAGATAGCTGTCATCAGGGGGGACGGCATAGGACCGGAGGTGGTGGACGCGACCCTTTCCATACTGGAGAGGCTTATAGAGGCCGAGTTCATTGAGGTGAAGGCTGGAAAAGAATATTTCAGGGAAACAGGCCTCCCTATGGAGGAGGATGGGATGGACAGGCTTAGGGAGAGTGATGCTCTGCTGAAGGGTCCCATAGCTACGCCCACGAGGGGCAAGAGCTACTCCAGCGTCAACCTGAGGATAAGGAGGGAGTTCGACCTCTACGCCAACGTCCGACCATTCAGGAGCTACGAGGGCATATCC
Source organism: Thermoproteota archaeon (assembly GCA_035319845.1). GTDB lineage: Archaea > Korarchaeota > Korarchaeia > Korarchaeales > Korarchaeaceae > Korarchaeum. Next base: position 287 of record JACXSR010000181.1, on the reverse strand, counting down.
CTCAGGAAGATGGACTTGGTGATGGTGAGGGAGAACGTTGAAGGCCTCTACTCCGGAGTGGAGGAACTTCAAGGGGACAAGGCCGTTGCTTCGAGGGTGATAACTCGAAGGGGAGCCAGGAGAATAGCCGAGTTCGCCTTCCACTTGGCGAAGAGCGAGGGAAGGGGAAGGGTTACCGCCGTCCATAAGAAGAATGTGCTGAAGTTGAGCGATGGCCTCTTCTTGGAGGAGTTCTACGGGGTCGCCTCCAGATATCACGGGATCGAGGCCGACGACTACATAGTGGA
>JACXSR010000119.1:0-3907 GCA_035319845.1 Thermoproteota archaeon | reverse complement strand
TTGGGCATGTCCCCCGGTAATCTCGGGTCTCATATGAAGGTTCTGGAGGAGAAGGGTTACGTCAGGAGGACTAGATGCCTCAGGGGATTCAGATACGTCACCTGTTACGAGATAACTGAGGTTGGGGTGGAGAGATTGGGGGAGGTGCTCGATCTGGCGGGGCAGATCTCGAGGCTCATCAGGGAAGGCGAGGGCGGCGATTAGATGGTGGAGTCCCCCTCCTTGGATTTGGAGAGGATATCGTAGATCACCAGTTCCACATCCCTCCTCCTCTTATCATCCCTTTCTATCTCCTCCAAAATCAGCCTGGCCTCCCTGTTCAACATGAGGCTCTTCCCGCTCTCCGACAGCCTCCCTAAGCCCTCCCTGATGAGCACCCTGACTATCATGTTGATGGTGGTGCTCCCTATGGCCGGCGGTCTGGCCCCCGCTCCAGAGTAGACGGAGTCCACGCTGGCCACTATGGCGTTAATTAGCGTCGTCATTCTCTTGGAGGTCTTGGCCCTCTTCAACTCCCTGATCAGGGAGCTGAGGACGGAGGAAGCCGCCTGCCTTAGGAGCTTGTCCTCGCTCACATCCCCGCCCGTGACCTGACTCACGGCAGCGGGTATCATCAGCTGGCTCAGGACCTCGGGCATGTCCCTCTCGAAGTTCCCCCTCTCCCTGAGGAAGTTCAGGGCCCTCTCCCTCCTGAGGAGGTAGGCCACCCTGAAGAGGTCGGGGTCAGCTGTCAGGAGCGCGAAGGGCCTGCCTCCTCTCCTCATCTCCGCCTCCACCTCGGCCATCTCCTCGGGGTCAGCGTCGGTCACTGATATCACGAGTAGGGGGTTCTCGGCGAGTAGCCTGATTATCTGCTCCCTCTCCCTCACCCAGTAATCCCCAAGCTTGATCTCCACCCCGATCCTGCTCACCAAGACATCCCCCTTCCTCCCAGTGCCCGCGTCGTAGGTCCACACCAAGAACTGCCCGTCCGAGACTGCGCCCGGGACCGATAGCCTCTCGGAGGAGAATACTGCAAGGTAATCCCTGACCTCATCGCCCAGCCTCACCTTGAAGGGGAAGCTCCTCATCTCCCTTGTTAGGAACTCCCTGATCATCTCCTCGATCACGCTCCCCTCCTCCACCTTCGAGAGGAGGGCCGCATCCTCCCTGACGCTCCTCAAGACCTCCTCGGACAGGTCCACCAAGTTCTTCACTATCCCTCCTATCTCCCTGGTCAGGGCCAGATCCCTAGCCACCTTCTCCATGAGGGGGTAGAGGGCCGGGAAGATCCTCTCTATGAGGGAGGCGTAATCCTGGCTGTAGGCCATCCACAGGGCTAGGACCTTCTTCACCGCCTCCACGCCAGCCCTCTCCCTCTCCTCATCCGACATGGAGAGCTTGAACATCCTGGACCTCTCCATGAGCCTGTTGGCGAGGGCCCTGTCACTCATGAGGGCCTCCTGAGCCCTCTTAGATAGGAGGAGTATCACCGAGCCCCTAGGAGGGGAGCCGTGGCCCTCGGTAACCCACCTGACCACGTCGGCCAGGTCCTCCAGCTTCTCCCTCCTTCCCCTCTCGAGGTCCCGGAGGAGCTGATCAACCTCATCGATTATCAGGACCACGGGCCCCTCCACATCAATCTCCTCCACCAGCAAATCCCTCACGTCCGTCAGGGGATCGAGGGTTACGAACCTTGGCTCAACCCCTCCCTCCTCCCTTATTGCCCTCAGGAGGAGCCTCCCCAGCTGGGTCTTCCCGGAGCCGTATTCCCCGACTATCCTGGCAATGAACCCCCTCCAGTCCCTGTCCCTCAGGTGAGATAGCACGAGCTCCATCGTCTCCTTGAGGGACCTCATTCCCACGAAGAGATCCTCGATCATGGAGAGGGGGGCCTCTATGGGCCTCCTGTCGGCCCAGCAGCTCAATATCTCCCTTATGGTGGTGGGCCTGTAGCTCCTGAACTTCTCCGCTAGGTCCCTCACCTCCTTGAGGGCGGGCCAGTAATCCGAGTAGAGCTTCAAATGGACCACCTGGCCTCTATCTTGGCCCTAGAGGGGATTACCAGCTCGCTATAGGTCTCTCCGGTTATTCTATCCTGCCAGGTCGCGAATATCCTTCCCTTGAGATCCCCGGGAAGCTTGTCCAGGTCTTCGGCCTCCATCAGCACATCTTTATGTTTCTCCAGCACCGGCACGGATATCAGGCCCCTCCTCCACAGGGAGACTATCACGTCCCTGACCTCATCGCCGTATACCTTTCTCAGCGTCCCGTAGGTGACGGAACCCTTGCTCCTCACCTCCTCCAGCACCCTGTCCTCCATCGTCAGGGTGAGGACTGGCACCTTCCTCTCCTTGAGGGCATCCGCCTGCTTGAGCCACGATATTATGGCCCTGGCCTCGGTGCTGGATACCTTCTTCCCCTCCCTCTTGAGGGCCGATGAGAGGCTCGCCGGGGTCAGGGGGATCATCTCCTCGGAAAGGGATTTCACCACCCTCACCAAATCGAATTCCTCGGAGATTACGGAGATCAGCTCTTTGTAGAAGTCCTCCAGAGAGGTGAGGTCCTTGACCCTGTCTTTGATCCATGAGAGCGTCCTGACGTACTGGGAGGCCGTTCTCCCGCTCTTCAACCCGAGCTTCGATTTCACCTCCTCCGGGGAGGGGTCATCAAGCGAGGTCGCCAACCTGTAGAGGTTCTTGAGTGGTAGGGGGTAGAATCTGGCGGGCATCGTTTACGGGAACCTGCGGAGCTGAAAAAGGTTTCCAGTCCAATAGCAGTGGAAGCGTGAATCTAATGCGTGGGGTCAGCGAGTTTCCGCCGCCTCATCCACACGGAGGGATGTAGTGCATTCACGGGAAGATGCGTCGTTCACCGGCTGAAGGGAGTGAGCGTCTCCTGAGCGCCGCGCGGCCATGGCGATCCCTCCGCTGCGTGGCTCAGGGATCGATCAATTCCGCCTCCAAGTCCTTGCCCCTTAGAGTAACGTTCAATCCATTGAGGAAGTTCCTCCCGAGGAGCATGTCCTCCCCGGCTACCGCCTCCACCAAGCTCCTCATCACGCCCTCTACCTCCACCTCTATGAAATAGGAGTAGTGCTCCTCCGTTGAACCATCGTATCCCTTGACGAGAACAGTGCTCCCCGGGATGAGCCCCAGCTCATCGAGGAGTTCTCTCGGGAACACCGTTATATCCGCGCCTGAGTCTAATAGGGCCCAGAGCCTGACCGATTTTCCTCTAGGGGATCGTACAACCACCTCCACGACTGGCGCGGGCGGATCATACTCCTCGGAATAGGGAATCCTCACCTGATCACCCGGGGACTGGGAAGCCTGACCTCCCTCTCCTTGCCCACATATCCCACATATATCACCGAGTAACCCACCTTCTCGTAGGCTTTAGCTGCTGCCTCCTCCTTGGAATCCCCGACGGAGATCACGACCCCGTCTTTGAGTGCCACGTACTTCCCCTTGTACCTCCTCAATTTAGGCAGCATCCTCTTGAAGTTCTCCCTTTCCCTCTCCAAGGAATCCACCACATCCATCAGCTCCGGATCGAGAAGGAACTTTCTGGCCTCCACGTACTTCCTTATCAGTTCCTCTATCACCTTTCCCCTCTTCCTCCCTCCCCTCTCTCTCAGTACCACCATGGAAAAGAGCTTCCAGAGCCTGTCGTCGACCTCTATGGTGGTCTTCATCAGTATAACCTTCTAGATTGTTTTATATAAATGTGTAAGTGTTCCATCTCAGCGGGCTTCTCAGTAGAAGGTATGCTGGGGAAAATGAGGGTGGGGTGGGAATCACTTCGGGAATCCAGCCCAAAGACTGAACTCACTAAGCCCCTGCCCCTCCATGGCATGCAGGGTTGCACCGATCCCACGCCTGCTGGGGCGAGCTTCAAGGCGTTAATGGGCACCTAGAGCTGGAGA
>JACXSR010000147.1:0-3954 GCA_035319845.1 Thermoproteota archaeon | reverse complement strand
CATAGGGGCCACGAACAGGCCCGAGGCCCTCGACCCGGCCCTGAGGAGACCGGGCAGGTTCGACAGGGAGATAGAGATAGGCGTGCCCGATAGGGAGGGCAGGAAGGAGATACTCCAGATTCACACGAGAAACGTTCCCCTCGCTGACGATGTAGACTTGGATGAGCTGGCTGACATAACTCACGGGTTCGTCGGGGCCGATCTGGCGGCCCTAGTGAGGGAGGCGGCCATGGCGGCCCTGAGGAGGGTTCTCCCAAAGATAGACTTGGATGCCGAGACTATCCCAATAGAGATACTCGAGGAGTTGAAGGTCACGAAGGACGACTTCATGGAGGCGTTAAAGCTGGTCCAGCCCTCTGCATTGAGGGAGATCTCCATAGAGGTCCCGGACATCTCCTGGGAAGACATAGGTGGATTGGAGGAGGTGAAGAGGGAACTCAGGGAGGTCGTGGAGCTCCCGCTGAAGAATCCCGACGCTTTCAGGAGGTTGGGCATAGAGCCGCCTAAGGGGGTACTCCTCTATGGGCCTCCCGGGTGCGGTAAGACCCTCCTCGCCAAGGCGGTGGCCAACGAGAGCGAGGCCAACTTCATCAGCGTGAAGGGCCCAGAGCTCCTGAGCAAGTGGGTAGGAGAGAGCGAGAAGGCGGTAAGGCAGATATTCAGGAAGGCCAGGCAGGTAGCTCCAGCCATCATTTTCATCGACGAAATAGACTCCCTCTTCCCGAGGAGGGGCACGAGTTTCGACTCCGGGGTTACGGAGAGGGTAGTCAGCCAGATGCTGACTGAGATAGACGGGATACAGCCGCTGAGAGATGTTGTAGTCATAGGGGCGACTAACAGACCCGACCTCGTCGATCCCGCGGTCCTCAGGCCCGGAAGGCTTGAGAGGCTGGTCTACGTTGGACCGCCAGATCTCAACACCAGATTCGAGATATTGAAGGTCCTGACGAAGGAGATGCCCCTCGCCGACGACGTGGATCTGTGGAAGATAGCTCTGGCCACGGAGAGATTCAGCGGGGCCGATCTGGCGGCCCTAGTGAGGGAGGCGGCCATGGCGGCGCTGAGGGAGGATATAAACGTAGAGAAGGTGGAAATGAGGCACTTCGAGCAGGCGCTCACCAAGGTGAAGCCCAGCCTCACCGATGAGATGCTCAAGTACTATGAGGAGGTCAAGAAGACCCTGAGAGCGGCGACGGCTCCAGAGGAGAGGAGAGAGGAGTCTTACGTCTATTGATCCGCTCACTCACCTTTTTCCATCCCAAACCATTCCTTCAGGAGGGAAGGGGTCAGGTGCTCCTTCCCCGTCCCCTCCTTGATGGAGTCCCACTCGCTGAGTATCTTGACCGCCTCGTTCGCCACCCTTATCGCCTCCTCCTCGCCCTTCACATCAAATTCGTCCCTGTTCCTCTGAGCAAAGACGGCATGAACGGCCCCGGCCCTCAAGCCGAATAGGGAGGCGAGAACGAAGAGAGCTGAGGATTCCATCTCGAAATTAAGGACCTTAGCAGCCATCAAATCGGGAATCAGGTCCTTGTGCCAGCTCAGCCCGTAGCCACCGAACCCAAGTCTCCCCTGACCGGTGTAGAAGCTGTCGGTCGTGGCTGTGATCCCCACATGGTACCTGTAGCCCAATGAATCGGCCGCCTCTACGAGGGCGAGTAGAACCTCGTAGCTGGCGTGAGCCGGGTAGCCCTTGAACACGTACTGGTCGCTAGTTCCCTCCATCCTAACAGCTGCCGATGTGATCACTAGGTCTCCCAGCTCGATCTCGGGCTGTATTGCTCCAGTGCTTCCCACCCTTATGAACGTATCCACGCCGACCCTAGCCAATTCCTCGACCGCTATTGCCGTGGCCGGGGCTCCTATACCCGTCGATACAGCCAGTAGCCTAGCTCCCCTGTAGGCCCCCCTGTGGACCACATACTGCCTATGTCTAGCGACCTCTTCGGACCAGTCCCACTGCCTCGATATCTTGGGAACCCTGTCCGGGTCGCCGGGGAGTAACGCGTACCTCTCGGCCTCCTTCTTGGATATCTGTACGTGATACTGCTTCCCACCCTCCATCTCAGGATGCTCGGCGCTCTTGAACCTCATGGCGAGTGTATGGGTGGGGAGAGGTAATAACGGTGTCGATGCTCAGCGCGGGATGAGTATATCTTTTTAATTGGACCTCACCAGCGATGGGCAGGTGGTCCCTTGGAACTAGAGTAGCCTACGTTTCCGATATCAATTCCACCGTTAGGGGAGCACTGAGGCTCCCTGATAGGGCGAGAGTTTTTGATACTACCTTGAGGGACGGTGAACAGACGCCAGGCGTCTCACTCACCCCGGAGGAGAAGATAGAGATAGCCTTGGCTCTCGATGAGCTGGGCGTGGATGTGATAGAGGCGGGCTTTCCCATCACCTCTAAGGGGGAGGCCCAGTCCGTCAGAGAGATAGCGAGAGTTGTCAGGGAGATGGAGGGTAGTGTGAGAGCTGAGATATGCGCGCTGGCCAGATCGACGCCCAAGGACATAGATATAGCAGTGGATGCTGGTGTCGATTCGGTTCACGTCTTCATAGCCACATCCCCCCTCCATAGGGAGTACAAGCTGAGGATGAGCAGGGAGGAGGTGTTGGAGAGGGCCGTCAGGGCCGTGGAGTACGCGAAGTCTAGGGGCGTGAAGGTGGAGTTCTCCGCGGAGGACGCGACTAGAACCGAGGTGGACTTCCTCATCCAAGTGTTCAAGGCTGTGGAGGAGGCGGGGGCTGACAGGGTCGACATCCCCGACACGGTGGGTGTGATGTCCCCCCCGGCGATGAGGGCCCTAGTCAGCAGGGTGGTGGATGAGCTGAGGATACCTGTGAGCGTCCACTGCCACAACGACTTCGGGTTGGCGGTGGCCAACTCCCTAGCCGGAGTGGAGGCCGGCGCCCAGCAGGCCCACGTCACCATAAATGGGATAGGGGAGAGGGCTGGGAACGCCTCCTTAGAGCAGTTCGTCACTGCTCTCAAGTTCCTCTACGGTGTCGAGACTGGCATAGACCTCTCGAAGCTCAGATCCGTTTCAGAGCTCGTAGAGAAGCTCACTGGTGTGCAGGTTCCTCCCAACGCTCCCATAATAGGGGACAATGCCTTCTCCCACGAATCTGGAATTCATGTACACGGGGTGCTCGGCCATCCCGGGACCTACGAGCCGTTGAGCCCGGAGGTTGTGGGGATGAGGAGGCGCATAATCCTCGGAAAACACACGGGGAGGCATGCGGTCGAGCAAGCCGTGAAACAGCTCGGTTATGATGTAAGCAGGGAGGAGCTGAACCTCATAATCCAGAAGGTGAAGGAACTGGGTGATAAAGGAGTTAAAGTTACGGAGAGGAGGTTCTCTAAGATAGTGGCTGAGGTCGTCGGCGGCAGACCCGGGGCCAGGCTCATGGAGGTTCCGGAGTGGACCGTCGTCACGGGAAGCAGCACGACCCCCTCCGCCTGGGTGAAGGTCAGGCTCAGGGGGGAGGAGAGAAGGAGCGCCGGGTGGGGTGTGGGTCCGGTCGATGCCATTGCCAACGCCCTCAAATCCATCGAGGGTATGCCCGAGTTCAAGTTGACCAGGTTCAAGCTCAATGCCGTGAGCAGGGGGACCGAGGCCGTGGGAGAGGTCTACGTGAGGGTGGAGTCCAACGGACTGGCTGCCGAGGGGTTCGGACTCAGCGACGATATAGTAGATGCTAGCATAGAGGCCTTAGTTGACGCCCTGAACAAGGTGATGACCCTTGAGGACGGCCATTGAGAAGATACTGGCGAGGGCATCAGGTAAGGATGTGGGCGTAGGCGACATAGTGGAGGCTGAGATAGACGTCTATATGACCCACGATCCGATGGGAGCGCTAGTTGAGGATGCTCTGAACGAGATAGGCGCCGAAGTGAGGCATCCGGAGAGGGTGGTGGCTATACAGGACCACTTCGTCCCTGCAAAGGAT
>JACXSR010000041.1:0-18837 GCA_035319845.1 Thermoproteota archaeon | reverse complement strand
CCATCGGAAGCACTTAATATGAGGACCATAATTAAGTTACTCAAAGAGATCGGTCCTTTAGATAGTAAGGAGATGGCAGACCTCCTCAAGGTTGATGAGGGTCAGCTCATCGTCCAGCTTCATGAGCTGGAGGACTTAGGTTTAATATACAAGGATAACGGAAAATACGTGTACGTTGGATGGGGTGATAAACATGTCGAGCAAAGAGGAGTACCTAGAGATGCTTAGGGAAGCTAGGGAGCAGTTACCTGCCGTTGTGGTTAGCGGGGAGAGGTTCACGCCCCCCAAACCCGTAATCGCGATAGAAGGCAAACAGACTCACATAGTCAACTTCAAGGAGATAACTACCGCATTGAACAGGGATCCCAAGCTCCTAGCTAGATATCTCTCAAAGGAGCTCGGCTCTCCCTACTTCCTGACTGAAGATGGTCGAAAACTTATACTCAGCAGGAGGATAGATCCCAGACAGGTGGAGAACAGGGTGGAGAGGTTTATCAGGACCTATGTGATATGCCCACACTGCGGTAGGCCTGATACCGTCATCGTGAAGATAAAGAAGGCGTGGGTCCTTAGGTGTCAAGCTTGTGGCGCAGAAACTCCAATACCTAAGATCTGAGGTGGGATTCTTTGCCCAAGAAGAAGGCGGCTAAGAAAAAGGGGAGCGATATCGAGAGATCCCTAGATGCCGAGATGGAGGAGCTTCTTCCAGTGGAGGAGGAGCTGGAGATCTTCGGCAGAGTGCTAGAGCCGCTGGGAAAGGGACACTTCAGGGTAGAGTGCGCAGACGGAGCTATTAGGGTCTGCAGAGTCAGAGGTAAGCTAAGGGGTAGGAGATCTTGGATAAAGAGGGGGGATATAGTGCTGGTATCGATATGGCCCTTTAAGAAGGATAGAGGAGACATAGTAGTCAGGTACACACACCAACAGGTTCAGTGGTTAGTGGAGAAGGGGTACATACCCGAGGACTGGGCGCTCTATAAGGAGGGCTGATTCGAGGGAGATCCCAGCTTGTCCGACAGGTTCGAGGAGTTGGAGGAGAGGATAGAGGAGCTGCTGGAGAGGGATCGCAGTAGAAAGAGGATTAAGGATGAGGAATACTTCAAGGTAAGGCAACTAGCTTTCGATAACAGGACGGTGAGGGCCCTCCTTAAGCTGTTCAATAAGGGAGTGCTGGATGACCTGACTTGGGTCATAAGTGCTGGAAAGGAGTCCCTAGTATTGGCGGGAAAGGGGCCGGAGGGTGAGTTAGCGATCAAGATATACAGGATATACACTGCAAACTTCAGGAAGTATCTGGATTACATCATAGGCGATCACAGATTTCCCCCCGTTAGGGATAGAGACAAGATCATACCCTTGTGGGCGAAGAAGGAGTTCAGGAATCTCAAGAGACTGAGAGATGCGGGGGTGAGGGTTCCTAAGCCCATCGATGTGGTGGGCAATGTGCTTGTGATGGAGTTCATAGGTAAGGATGGAGTCCCCGCACCCCTCTTGAGGGATACCGAGCTAGTGGATCCCGGGAGGTATCTTGAGGAGATACTCGAAGATATAAGGAGATCCTACATAGAGGCGGATCTTGTGCATGGAGATCTCAGCGAGTACAACATTATGGTGTGGGAAGATCATCCTTGGATTATAGACGTATCCCAAGCGGTGGTTACAGCGCACCCTCTCTCCTTCTCACTTCTCCTCAGGGACTTAGAGAGGGTCACCTCATTTTTTAAAAAGAGATACCGGATAGATGTCCCGGACCCTTACAAGCTTGCCGAGGAGCTTGCTAGGACTAAGGAGGTTTGAGCGGGGGTCTTACTCTTGCAGGAGATCAGAGTCAGGATACCAAAGGACAGGATAGGGGTTCTGATAGGTAAAAGAGGTTCCACCAAAGCCATGATAGAGGAGCTCACTGGAGCTGAGATCATAGTCGATAGTGGAACTGGTGAGGTCCTAATAAGGTTTCCGGACATTCCAGAGGATCCCCTAATGCCTATGAAGCTTGAATCTGTTATACGAGCGATAGGCAGGGGTTTCAATCCGGAGATTGCGTTGAAACTCCTGAAGGATGATTACGTGCTCGAGGTCATAGACATAAGGAGGTTCGTCGGCGCTAGGAAGAATGCGTTGAAGAGAATGAGGGGAAGGCTCATAGGAGAGAAGGGCAAGGCTCGTTCCTACATTGAGAGCAGGACTAATACTCACATATCCGTTTACGGCCATACTGTCTCCATAATCGGTAGGACGTACGATGTAGTAGCCGCCAGGGAAGCGGTGTTCTCGCTATTGGAGGGATCCATGCACTCCACGGCCTATAGGGCCATGGAGAAGAAGATAGCTGAGATGAGCAAGAGGGCCATGCTAGATGAAAGCTTGCTGAGAAAGGCCCTCAGGGAAACCATGAACGAGGAGAAATGAGGGGTGTTCTCATGTCTGAGGACATTAGGCTTGAGGAGATAAGTGCTGCAGATTTCTTCTATAGAAACAAGTCTCTAGCTGGGTTCGACAACCCCGTCAGGGCTACCTACACCATAGTCAGGGAGCTCGTGGAGAATGCCCTAGATGCGGCGGAAATGGCGGAGAACCCTCCAAAGATACAAGTTGTGATGACTGAATACAAGGAGAGAGATCTAGGCTCCCTGCCTTGGTATAGGATCGTAGTCGCAGATAATGGCATAGGATTGGGACCGGAGGAGATACCTAGGGCCTTTGGTAGGGTTTTTGTGAGTTCCAAGTACAGGCTGATCCAGAGTAGAGGTACTTTCGGCCTTGGAGGGACCATGGCCCTTCTATATGGACAGATCACCACCAATATGCCATTTAAGGTGATATCAGCCAAGAAAGGGGAACCTGTTTATGAGATAACCATGATGATAGATATCCAGAAGAACGAACCTGTGGTACTAGACAGGAGGATCCTGAAGGGCATATCTAGGGCCTCCTTTACCGTAGTGGAGTCCTATTTCGAGGGCAACTATCCTAGGGCGAAGAGAAAGATCATAGACTACTTGCACCAGACGGCTATAGTCGTCCCCTATGCGGATATCTCCTTCATGGATCCTGAGGGGAACTTCTACGTGTTCCCCCGGAGTACCGATAGGCTCCCTCCTCGACCTAAGGAGGCGTTATACCATCCAAGAGGAGTCGACTTAGAGTTGTTACAGAGATTGCTGCAGGCAACGAAGGCGCGTACCCTCAAGTCGTTCCTGACCAAGCACTTCCAGAGAGTGGGAAGTAAGACTGCCAGCGAAGTCCTGAAGATGGCTGACTTGCCTCCCGATAAGAAACCCTCCAAGCTCACAAAGGAGGAGGTAGAGAGGCTGTTCCGCGCGTTAAAGAGTTACGATAAGTTCCTCCCGCCCGACCCTAGCGTTCTCTCCCCCCTAGGGGCTGATCTCTTCGAGTCCGGTATAAGGAAAGAGCTACAGCCAGAGTTCGTTAAAGCAGTTCAGAGACCGCCTTCAGTTTATGAAGCCCATCCCTTCATAATAGAGACAGCGATAGCTTATGGCGGACAAATAAGGCCTACTGGGGAGATACAGCTGTATAGGTACGCTAACAGAATACCACTCCTCTATGATGTCTCAAGCGACGTGTCCTATCAGATAATCAAGAGAATAGACTGGAGCAATTACGGGATAAAGAGTCCTGAGGACGAGCCGATTGTGTTCTTCGTTCACATAGTCTCCACTAAAGTTCCCTTCAAGACAGTCGGTAAGGAATTCATAGCTAATGTGCCTGAGGTGGCCAAGGAGATTGAGCTCGGGTTGCGAAACTGCGCTAGAGATCTAAGGATATTTCTGAGTCGTAAGAGAAGAAAAGAGATGCTTAGAAGGAGATATGAGTTGTTCAAGCTGTACTATCAGATAATAGCGGAAACCTTGGAGGAACTGCTCGGTGAGCGTCCTCCAGTGGAGAATCTGCTGGATAAATTGAGGGTTAAAGTGGGTGATGAAGATGGAGGAGATGGAGGTCAAGAGGAAAGCTCTTGAGCTAGCTAGAGAGATTGCTGAGCGGATAAGGCACGGAGAGTTCCCGGAGATAGAGTACCCCCCGAACAGTCAGAAGAACATACTGTTTGATGAGAACATAGGTTACATATTCAGTCCCAAGACGTACAGTAAGATAAGGGGGTCTAGGGTAAAGAGCCTGAAGACGCTGGCTGGAGTCCTGTACGGGCTGAGTAGGGCATTGGATCACTTAGAAAACGGACTCACCATGACGAAGAGGGACTTCTACTACGTGCATAAGGTGGAGAGGCTCAAGGGAACTCTCTTCCCTGAAGACCAGAGGGAGACCGATGCAAGGATAGTGCTGATGGAGCTCATACTCGGGATGCCTAGAGAGGCATTCTCAATAACCAGCGACCCTAGAGGATGGATTTACGGGGATATAGAGCTCATCGATAGGTCAGGTAGGGTTCTTAGAGCCGATCAAGTGGGTGAAATGGGATACTCCGTGCCACCAAGGCCCGAGAACATAAAGTTCAAAAGGATCGGTGTGAAGGCAGTTGTCGCCATAGAGAAGGTAGGTCCCGCCAAAAACATGATTGAGCTAGGTATCCCCGAGGAGAGGAAGATTGCCATAGCGATTTTGCAGGGACAGGCCTCTAGGAGCATGAGGCGTTTCCTGAGGATGTTATCGGATGAGGGAGTCCCCATCGCCATACTCACGGACTTATCACCTTGGTCCCTCAGGATAGCTGCTACTGTAATCTACAACAGCATAAATTCTGCTCATATACCTTATCTAGCTTCTCCAGAGGCTAGATTCATTGGTATACTTACGAAAGACGTGGAAGAGGGATTTTTCAGGGATTATCAGTTCGCACTTGAGCCACTCACTCCAGCGGACCTTAAGGCCGCGCAAGACAATCAATTCCTCCCTAACCTCCAAAACGAGTTTTGGCAGAGAGAGAACAGGTGGTTCTTGGAGAAAAAGAAGAAGGCGGAGATAGAGATCTTCAAGGCAATGAGTCCCACCGCTAAGAAGTTGAAGGAACTCTTCGTCGAGTATTTGAGGGAGAAGCTGGATGAGCATTTGGGAATAAGTATCTGATCCGCGGTGATCCCCACTCTCCTATCTTTAATTCAGGAGTTGAGACCTCTCCTAAACGAGTAACCTCATAACATTTTTATTGGGGTTATACCTATAGGTGGATTGGGCTCCGGTGGTGTAGCCCGGCCAAGCATAGGGGCCTTTCGAGCCCCAGACCCGGGTTCAAATCCCGGCCGGAGCACCAGCGGGGGTAGCCAAGCCAGGTCCAAGGCGCCGGATTCAGGGTCCGGTGGGCGTCAGGCCCGCGTGGGTTCGAATCCCACCCCCCGCACCACCTGGACTCAAATTTTATAGGGAGGGGGATAACTAACCTGTGGAAGCCCCGTGGTGTAGCGGCCAAGCACGCCGGGCTTTGAACCCGGAGACCCCGGTTCGAATCCGGGCGGGGCTACCACATCCCTCTAATCATCTCCAATGAGTGATCTGGATGTGCAACGCCAAGTTCATAGTTGATTCCATGGGCGGAAAACTAGCGAAGTGGTTGAGGATACTTGGATGCGATACGGAGTTTGTAGATCCTAGAGAGGAGGACTCCCTGATACTCAAATCTTCGGCAGGTAGGATATTGGTCACTAGAGATAAGGAACTCGTTAAAAGAGCGATCAACCATGGAGTTAAGGTGATAAGTGTCCCAGAACGGTTGGAGGATGCTTTAGCCCTCCTATCTGCAAGCTCAGGAGTTAGGTTAAGAATCAGTCCCAAGGAGAGTAGATGTCCCTTCTGTAACACCAAGCTTGGCCTCATTAAGAGGGCCCAAGTAGTTAAAGAGCTACCTAGAGAGGTCCTCCGCTCCCATATCAAGTTTCTGGTGTGCCCATCCTGTGGAAACGTTTTCTGGTTCGGGTCGCATTACTGGAACATGCTCAGGACTCTGTCCGAGGTAAAGAAGAAAAGGCGTTCCCTCCACTACCTAGGGGGACCTGTGATGACAGGTGACGGCAATGATCCATGAGAAAACTGACCTACTCTGAGGTCCTCCCGTGCAGTTTGGATCAGACCAAAGGAATTTATGTAGCTCTCCTCTTCCCCACAGGGTGGTACTACGGATAGACTATCGCTAGTGCTGAGGGGCGTGGCAGAGCCGCTGGATGAATTCGTCATGACCCTAGAGGAGATAAAGGAGTTACTTAAGGCGGGACGGCATAACACTTACGTGGGTTATGAACCATCCGGTCCGATCCACCTAGGAACGCTCATAACCCTCTATAAGCTAAAGGACATGGTAGATGCTGGATTCCATGCAATAGCCCTGATGGCAGACATTCACGCTATCCTCAACCTGAAAGGACCTAGGGAGCTCATAGAGGAGGTCTCGATGACTTATTGGAAGACCGTCTTCCATGAGCTAGGCTCCCCTGAAATAGAGATAAAGCTCGGCAGTAGCTTTGAACTGTCCCCTGATTACGTTTTAGATCTCCTCTCCCTCTCTCAAAGGGTAACTGCCAAAAGAGCCTGGAGAGCTATGTCAATAATAGCTAGAGAGCAGGAAGATCCTTTGGTGTCACATCATATCTATCCACTGATGCAGGCCTTGGATATCCTGTACCTCAAGGTCAAAGTAGCCATTGGAGGGACTGACCAGAGGAAGATACACGCCCTAGCTAGGGATGTGTTCTCGACGAATGTCCCACTGAGAATCGAGAAGTATGTGCCATCAGCCATACACACTCCTCTGTTGACGGGACTGACCGGGGGTAAGATGAGTAGCAGCATTCCCAAGTCCCATATAGCTGTCCATGATCCACCGGAGATAATAAGAGAGAAGATAAGAAACGCTTACTGTCCCCCGGGATCTGAGGATCAGTACGATGAGGAGGGTAGGCTAAAGAACCCGATACTGGGCATAATGAGGTACTTAATACTTCCAAGATCAGAAAGCGTCATCTTACCGAGGTCCAAAGCCGCTGGCGGTGGGGAGATCGAGATCTCCAACTATGAAGAGTTAGAAAGCAGCTACAGAGAGGGTGAGATACATCCACTGGACTTGAAGAATTTCGTGGCTGATTACTTGGTGGAGGAATTCGCTGGATTGAGGGACAAGTTAATGTCAGACAGTGGATTGTTAGAACCCCTTTATAGGTTGCAGAAGTGGCAGAAGGAGAGGGGATTATTCGGGGAATTGGAGTGGAAAGAGGTTCTTAGATCCTACCGCCCCTACCTAGGAGAGTCTATCTCCTAGAACCCTATCCTCGATGTTTTTAGGGGAAGCCAGCTTTAAAGAAAGGGGCTGTGATGATAGCTCCACAGACAGATCTTCATGAAATGAGGAGACTCTCCGCTCCTGAGCCCCCTTTACCCATCGAAAATTGGGAGTGGAGAAAGGTCAGGAGACCTTCTCCTGCAGGGCCTTAGCGGCTGCCGCTGCTTTCCTTATCAGTAGAGGTATGGTCTCCTCGCTCAGCCATGCTGCCTCTAGGGCCAGAGCTAGAGCTCTCACAATAGCCCTTTCAGTGAGAGGTCTCACCGTGTGCCTGTTTATCTCACCCATTTCCAGAGCCAAGTTCAGTGCAGCGGAGTGAGCCCTGACGACCATCTCCATTATATCTTCTCTCGTTATCGATAGGATCTCCGGCAGATAGAGGAGCCCTTCTTCATCTATGGCAGCAGTTACCTTGAATCCGACCTTCAAAGGCCTTATATTCAGGTTCCTGAGTAGATCCGCCACCTGAGGGGAGGCCGTTTCACCCTTCTTGAGTATTGTGAAATCTTCAGATATGGCTATCTTGCCTCCCTGAATCTTCGTGGGGATTCCCATTGCCCTCAGATCGGTGAGAATAGGTCCAGGAGCTATATCTGTGGGTCCCTTAGGTATGACTATATCCTCCTCGGCCACATCGCCGGGTTTGAGGAAAACCTCCGCTTTCCTCTCGGTTACCAGCCTGTAGGTCTCAAATGGGTCTTTCTTACTGAAAATGGCGACTAAGCTCATCGGCATCCTCTTGACCAGCTCTTGGATGCCTTTCCTGTCCATCTTCTCGGCTGCCTTCTGAACGAGCCTCTTCTTTATCACAAAGAACCTTATATCCGGAGCCAGCTCCTTCCTCACCCGTTGGAAGTGGTCAGCTGGTACCCTAGCGAAGTCGGCCAGCATTATAGTAGGATATTCCTTGGCTAGCTCTATGAATCTCTCCATCATCTTGGCTTTTCTTATCCTCTGGGGGCTCTGCTTTCTCCTTACCTCTCCAGTAACAGCGGACATGGGAATCACCTCCTCTTAGTGTAGGATATCGGGAGCTCGTACGCGGGGCCCATCGTCGTCTTTACATATACCTTGGATATCTTCGATGGATCCTCGTACTTCCTCTCTATCACGGACAGGACTGCCTTTATGTTATCCAGTAGTTCTTCGGGGGTCATGTTCCTAGATCCCACCTTCACATGGACTACGGGTTGATCCTTCATCCTTATCCTCACAGACCTCCTCAACTTCTCTATCATTGCGGGCAGCTGGGACACCGCTGCTGCTGGAAGATTAACTGGCATCTTGTTTCTGGGACCGAAAACGGGACCTATGTACCTTACTATTCTGGGTAGTATGTCGGCTTGCGCTATGAAGAAGTCATACTCATTAGCTAGCTTTTTCAATGCCCTCTTATTACCGGCCAACGCTTCTATTTCCTCCGGCTCAATTACCCTATCTGCTCCAGCCTCCTTCGCCTTGACGGCAAACTCTCCTTTCCCTATCACAGCCACCTTTATAGGCCTGTTCTTAGGTGGATGAGGCAGCTCTACTATCTCGTTTATCTTCGCGTTGGGATCCCTCTTGAGGTCTATACCCCTGAGAAGGATTATAACATCTACAGCCTCGGTGAACCTCCTCTTAGGGCTCTTCTCAAGCATTTCAGATATTACTTTCAACACCTCGTCTTCAACCAACACCTGAGACATCTTAACCACCTATTACCTCATCCCAAACACCAGAATCTATTTCCCTCTGAACTTCACGAGGATCTTTCCCTTCCACCGTCACGCCCATGGATAGGGCTGTCCCCAAGACTTGCTTTACGACCTTTTTAAGATCTCTCGTGTTAGCGTTCTCTAGCTTGGTTTTGGCTATCTTCACAACCTGTTCCATCTTGAGATCCCCGATTCTCTTAGAGCCCGGATCAGATGACCCCTTCTCGGCTCCCAATTCCCTGAGGATGAGCATGGATGTAGGGGGAGTTCCTACCCTGACTTCAAATTCCTTAGTCTCCAAGTCTATCTCTATTTCCACTGGAACCTTCATACCAGCGTACTCCTTGGTCTTATCGTTTATCTCCTTGACAACGAGACCCATGTTGAGGCCCAAGCCTCCTAACGCAGGGCCCAGTGGGGGGCCGGGTGTAGCCTTCCCACCCTCTATCATAACCTTAACTACCTTCTTAGGCACTCTGAGCACCTCCCTCGGCCTCTTCTCCCTTCTTCTCTATCAGTTTCACGTTTGCTAGGGGCATTTTTATCTCCCAGTCCCTGTCTATGTCCAATAACTTCAGGGTGAGCATCTTACCCCTGCCACCCTCAGGGACCGAGAGCACGACGGCCCTATAGCCTTTGAAATTCCCTTTAATAATCTTCACTATATCACCTGGCTCTATCTCTATAGCGGCCGTCTCTGAGGCAATCAAGTTTTCTATCTCTTGAAGTGGAATGGGGCTAGTTGATGCGAGTTTCACCTTGGTAAGTCCCCTGATGAGCCGCCTTACCTCGTACTCCCTATCGGACTCGATGAAAAGGTAACCCTTGAACTTCGGTATGAAAAGGATTGACTTTATTTTGGCACCTGTGGAGGATACTCTCGCCATGAGTAGGCGTATTACATTTATTTCCTTTCCTGAGACTATTCTTACAGGAAAAAAGAGTGCTTGTGATTGCTGGCTCTCCATCCTAGCCACCCACTAGGTAGAGCGCCGTTAGCTGGAATAGGAAGCCTATCACACCAACTATCAGGAAGCCCGTCACGGTCACCTTGAATGTACTCCACACTTCGTCCCAGCCGGGTTTTTCCGCGACCTTAAGCGTCTGGACTATGTAGTCCCATAGGCCGGATCTGCTCTTGGCGGGTTGTTTACCCTTCTGATCCCTCTTCTTGGGCATAGGATACCACCTCACAGTTCATCCAAGCCCAAGTCCCTTTCCGGCTCCCTCACCTCTCTAGCTAGGGGTATAGTCCTCCTATCGGAAACTACTCTCCTAGGAGCCGTGGGCCTCTCTACCCTCACCCTAGTAGCCCTCTCAGCTGTTACTTCAGTAACCTCTCCTTGGAGCGCAGCCTCCACACTGGGAGACGCCACTCCTGTAACCACTAGGAGGACCTGAACCACGCCCTTTAAGGACTCATCTATCCTAGCACCCCATATGACGTTTGCAGTTGGATCCAGCGATCCCACTATGGTCTCCACGATTTGCTCCATCTCCTCGAGGGAGAAGTCCGGACCTGATGTAATATTTATGATGGCTGCCTTTCCTCCCGAGATATCGGCCTCAAGCAGAGGATTTCCTAGGGCATCCTCAACTGCCTCTATAGCCCTGTTCTCCCCGTCGCTCTCTCCGAAGGAGAGAACAGCGGGACCTCCATTCTCTAGAACATTCCTAAGGTCGGCTAAATCCACATTTATCAAACCAGGCTTCATCACCAGCTCGACCATCCCTTTGACGGCCCTAGCTACGATCTCATCTGAGATGAAGAACGCTTGGTGGAGGGGGAGTTCCTTAGCTATATCCAGTATCCTATCGTTGTTAACCACAACAATGGTGTCCGAGGACTCTGCCAGTTTGGCTAGTCCCTTCATGGCTATTTCCTTCTTTTTAGTCCCTTCTGCGGAGAATGGGAGTGTAACTACCGAGACCACCACGGCCCCGACTCTCTTCCCGACCTCGGCTATCACAGGGGAGGCCCCCGTACCGGTCCCTCCTCCCAACCCGGCCATTATGAAGAGTATATCCGTGCCCCTGAGGAACTGCTCTAGCTCCTCCATGCTCTCCCTAGCGGCCTCTTCACCTATATGCGGATCGCCACCCGATCCGTTACCGCCGCATAATTCCTTACCTAAGAGGAATTTTCTATCAGCGATAGTAGTCAGGAGGTGCTGGGCGTCCGTATTGACGGCTACGGTTTCCACGGAATCAACGCCTATAGCGTTCAGCCTAGTGATCGTATTACTTCCAGCACCGCCCACACCCATTATCACTATCCTAGCTCTAACTCTCTCTACGAAGTCCTTCAGAGCGGAATCCTCTGGGGAGACCTTTTGAGGGATCTCCCGTACCTCCTCCTCAACTCTGCGTGTGGCAGACCTCACTATGGACTTCAATACACATCCCCTTCTCGCTCTTAATTCCTCTCTTAGGATGGTAGCAATTCCCTATTTAAAGTAAGGCGTATAGTTCGACGATGCGCTTCCATGCGATTGATTGAATCGAGCATCTAAACACTAGCTGGTTACGACAGTACATGGGACAATGTTTATTAAACCATCTATGCTTCCCTACGATTGGGCCCGTAGCTCAGATGGTAGAGCGCCGGCTTTGCAAGCCGGAGGTCCCGGGTTCGAGTCCCGGCGGGTCCACCAGCTTCAAATCTTTGTAGTGGGAGCCCTAACCTCTGTCAGTGAACCTGATGCCACATCGATCCCTCATCATATGTGGTAGAGAACACCTCAATTGTCGCGCGCAACATGGGGCCGGGGCCGGGATTTGAACCCGGGTTAAGGGCTCCACAGGCCCCCAGGTTACCAGGCTACCTCACCCCGGCAAGTAGTGGTGCGGCCGCCGGGATTTGAACCCGGGTCTGGGGCGTGGCAGGCCCCCATCCTGTCCAGGCTAGACTACGGCCGCCAGCTATAGAGCTGGCGATCGTGTATTTAAGCATTAATTTCCCGAGGAAGGAGATGGTCGAAGTGTTCTTGGTCGAATCATCTTTAACAGAGGTTCCAGATAATTTAAAGAGTGATAGAATAAAGAAATCTTACGTTAAAATATATGGGAAATTCTACGATGTCCTTGATATTCAGGCCTTGCCACCCAAAGACAGGGTCAGCATAGGACCAAAGGAGGGTAGACCGGATATAGTGCATAGATCTGTGCTATCTGTAACTGATCACCCCCTTTTCCTCATGGGTCACGTCAACTTCTATGTGCACACTTTAGATGATAGAATATTCCGATTTTCTAAGGAGGTTAGGCCCCCTCGCAACTACATAAGGTTCCTCGGCCTCATGAGTAAACTGTTGGATGAGGGGTGGGTAGGCCCTCGCAGAGATGAGGCATTGATATGGGAGGTAGACGGGAAGTTAAGCTCCTTAATAACCGGTGAGGTGATACTACTAGAGGAGAGCGGCGAGTTTCTCGAACCTCTGACCTACTTAAGTGGGAAAGTAAGACGTGGAGAAGTATCGGTCATCGTAGGAGGGTTTCCTCAAGGGACCTTCTCGGAGGAGATCGTCTCTCTCGCCAAAAGCAGGCTCAGCCTCTATAAGGGGGCACTATCCTCCTCTGCTGCTCTGTCCATGATACTGACCTACATCTACCACCTAGAGGTATGGGGTGGACATGAGGAGAAAGAGAGTTAGAGAGAAGGACCTAGCTAAGCAGAGGATAGAGAGATTGCTCAAGCTCGCCGATGAAGTATATCCTAGCGATCCTGACCTTGGACTTCAGTACGGAGAGTTAGCCAAGAGACTAGCTCTTAGAGTTAAGGTGAAAATACCTAGAAGATGGAGGTGGAGGTATTGTAAGGAGTGCGGATCCTTTCTCTATCCCGGAATAAACGCGGATATCAGGGTGAGGGAGCGTAGACTTCCTCACTTAGTGATTAGGTGTCAATTATGTGGTGGGATAAGGAGAATTCCCTATTTGAAGGAGAAGAGAGCCGAGAGGCCGTCATCTAAATGAGCAGGAGGTTCCCCAGATGACACCATGGTAGAACTTCACTTCCCTAATGGTTTTATATGCCACGGCTGCAGTAGCTTGTTGAAGGTCTAGCGGAGAAAAGGGTGATGAGCTTGCCTACAGCTAGAGATGTACGGGCTGACCTGCTAATAGACCATCTAAAGGAGGAGCTCAAGGGGTTTGAATCGATAAAGCCGCCCGAATGGGCCTTCTACACGAAAACTGGAGTACATAAGGAGAGACCTCCTGTACAAGAAGATTGGTGGTACATCAGGGCCGCATCCATACTTAGGACCCTCTACATGAGAGGAGGAAGGCCTGTCGGTGTCGAAAGGCTTAGAACTAAGTATGGAGGCAGGAAGGACAGAGGAGTAAGACCGGAGAGGTTCGTTAAAGGGAGCGGACACGTGATACGGCTCATCCTCCAGCAGCTCGAGGCAGCTGGTCTGGTGGAAAAGGTCGAAAGGAAAGGTAGGAGGATCACTCCGAAGGGTATTTCGCTCCTAGACAAGGTGGCTGCCAACATAATCAAGGAAATGGAAATAATTCCTGGAAAGGTGGAGGCGCCATGAGTGCCGAAGACAAGGCGCTTAGAGAGATACAGGAGAAGTTAATGGCTGAGATGGCAGCTAAGCAGAGTAAGGAGGAAGAAGTGGCTAAGGAGCTTCAGAAGATAGATGCGATGGTCAAGCAGCTCTTGACCAATGAAGCTTGGCAGAGACTCAAGAGGGTGGAGCTAGTCAAACCCGATCTAGCTAATGAGGTAAAGTTATATTTGGTTCAACTGTATACCGCCGGTCGGCTGGCTAGGAGATTGACCGACGATGAGTTGAAGGCCCTGTTGGCCCAGCTGTCTGAGAGGGCCAAGAGGGATTTCAACATAAGGATAGTATGATTGGGTGATAGCATGGCGACCCACAGACCACTGGGGAGTAAGCTGAGGTATGCTAGAGCCCTCAAGAGTAATAAGAGGGTTCCCGCTTGGGTTTACGCGAGAACCAACAGGAAGGTTAGAGCCAGGCCCCTCAGGAACTGGAGGAGGAGCAGGCTCCAGCTATGAGAGGTGATTCACATGGCTGAGGTGAAGGAAGTAGCCTTCAACATCAATATGGGGATACTGATAAGGGCAAAGTATCCTCCCAAGAAGAGGGCGGCGAGGGCCGTGAAGTTCATCAAGGCTTTCGTTAGGAGGCATGCGAAGATACCCGACGAGTACGAGATAAAAGTCAGGCCAGAGCTGAACGAGTTCCTATGGTCTAGAGGGGCCGGGAATCCGCCCGGGAAAGTGAGAGTTCGCGTGGTATTAGACGAGGATGAGAAGGTAGCAGTCATATGGCCGGCCTAGGGATTTAGATGGTGGTTTTTAGGGTAAAGGTCTTCGGTAGCTACAACTTAGGGGTCTACCTGAGGGTTGCGGGTCCCTACTTACTGGCCCCACCCGCTACATCTAGGCTAATAGGAGAGGAGGCGGGAGAAATAGGTCTGAGAATTGTTGAAACCTCGGTTTATGATAGTAGGATGTTGGGGATATTCTTAGCTGGGAACAGTAAGTCCTTACTCGTCCCCCCCATAGTATCAGAGGATGAAATTAGGTCCCTCAGGGATAAGCTGGATTTGGAGATCCATGTGCTTCCTTCAGCTAGATTAACAGCTTTGGGAAATGACATAGTAGTGAACGACTACGGGGCCCTTGTGCACCCCCTCTTCACGGATGACGAGGTGGATCTCATAAGCAAGTTCCTCGGAGTCAAGACAGTGAAGGGAAGGATAGGTGGTGTTCCTGTCGTTGG
The DNA here is from genome assembly GCA_035319845.1 of Thermoproteota archaeon. Taxonomy (GTDB): domain Archaea; phylum Korarchaeota; class Korarchaeia; order Korarchaeales; family Korarchaeaceae; genus Korarchaeum. The sequence goes on along the minus strand of JACXSR010000041.1, from coordinate 4,129 downwards.
TTCTCTAGTGGTGGCCAACAACAGGGGCTGCCTGATCTCTCCCTCCGCTGATGATGCTGAGCTGAGGGGGGCTTCCGAGGTCCTCGGGGTGGAGTGTCTTAGGGGTACCGTAAATGATGGTATTGGCTATATTAGGCTGGGGCTCGTGGCCAGTGACCTAGGCGCTTTGGTCGGCTACCCTACCACTCCCGTGGAGATAGAGAACTTGGCGGAAGCCCTTAATATAGAACCATGAGCCTATCAGTGAGGTGCGAAGATTGAGCCAAGGGAGGGCTGCTGATCTGAACTTCCTCCAGACGCTCTACAGATACCTATTAGATGAGTACAACAGGCTAAACCTGCTCAAGACCGATTTAGAGAGGACTATAGAGACCCTAAAGGCCCTTAACAGGGCACAAGAGGAGGAAGTGGGTCCCTTGATAATACCTGTGTCTTCTTTCCTGTCCCTCCTAGTGGAGGGAGTCAAGGCTAAGGAGACACTAGTTCTCATGGGTGGTAACATATATGCGAAGATGGGGCCTGAAGAAGCATTGAAGCAGGCCCAAGAGAGACTTGAGGAGGTCAATAAGGGATTACAGGAGGTGGGCATGAATCTCACCAAGGTCCAGCTCGAGATAGAGAATTTACAGAGGGGGACCTCGAGACGTGCTAGGTAAGCTCATAGACGAATTAACTTCAAGAGGGATTGTAAGGAAGAAGTGGAGTAGGAGGGATGTCTTTAGAGTATTTGACTCCTTAGAGCTGGAGCTGGTGGCCCAAGGGATCCCTCCATCTCTAGTAGATAGTCTCAAGGAAGAAGTAGCAAGAGAGCTAGATGGCACAGAAACCAAGGGAGATCCTAAAGAGATAGTCAGAAATGCGATCAAATCGGCGATAAGGAGGTTACTCCCACCACAGATCAGCTTGGACGATGTGGTTGATGTTAAGGATTTGTATAAAGTCGTGTTTTTTGGCTTTAACGGTGTAGGAAAGTCCCTCAGTATTGTGAAGATGGCTAAGTATCTGCAGGGTAAGGGAAAGAGGGTCCTAGTCGTATCGGCGGACACCTATAGAGCTGCAGCGGGTGATCAGCTATAGGGTTACTGCAGGTCTGCGGGTGTTCCGATGTTTAAGGGGCAAAAGGGGGCAGATCCAGCGGCTGTAGCTTATGATGGCCTCAACATGGCGTCCTCTAAGGGATATGAGTTCGTCCTCATCGACACAGCGGGGAGGAATTACTTGAACAAGAACCTGACGGAGGAGTTGAGGAAGGTGGTCAGGGTTATACAGCCGGACCTCAAGGTACTGGTGGTGGATGGCATGGCGGGGAACGATGTCCTCAACCAGTGTGATTCTTTTGAGGGTGCTGTGGGCATAGATGCCCTTGTGGTCACCAAGGTCGATGGTTCTGGCCTATCAACTCCCTTAGTAGCCTCCCTTCACTCCAGAAAGCCCGTGCTCTTCCTGGGAACCGGCCAGTCCTTCAATGATCTCAAGGATTTCGATCCCGAGGAGGCAATAAATTATATCCTCGCATGACCATCTATCCTGGGGTTAATCGATGGCCTCTGTGCTGAGGAAACTCAAGGGGAGGGATTTCCTCACCCTCCTGGATTTCACTCCCTTGGAATTCAAGGCTTTGATCGTGAGGTCCAGAGAGCATAAGTGGGGGTTAGTGAAGGCTGATCCCCTGAGGGGCAAGTACATAGCTGGCATATTTGAGAAGCCCTCAACTAGGACAAGGGTTTCCATGTCCGTGGCCACTTTCGACCTAGGGGGCGTCTTCCTAGAACTCCCCACATCCAGTCTGCAGGTCTCGAGGGGAGAGACCCTCAGAGATACCGCCCAAGTGTTGAGCAGATTCGTGAACGCTATAGCTGCAAGGGTAAAATCTCACTCAACCCTTGAAGAGTTGGCAAGATGGGCTGATGTGCCTGTGATCAATATGTTGAGCGATAAGTTCCATCCACTGCAGGCTTTGACTGATGTATTCACCATGATGGAGTTCTTCGGGGAGAGGAAGTTGAAGGTCGTCTTCCTAGGAGACGGTGCTGCCAACACGAATCATAGCCTCATGATAGCCTCGGCTTTAGTGGGATACGACTATGTTGTGGGGTCGCCGCAGGAGTATTGGCCCGATGGCAGCATAGTGTCTAAGGTGGAGGAGATAATGGAAGAGACAGGAGGCACTCTAAGGGTAGTAGAGGATCCTGTGGAGGCCGTCAAGGGGGCCGATGTGATCTATACGGACACTTGGTTCTCCATGGGTGTGGAAGATATAGAGAGAAGGAAGGAAGTATTCCCGCCCTATCAGGTGAACTCAGAGTTATTGAGCCATGCTGCTACTCATGTGAGAGTAATGCACTGCCAGCCTTGGTTCTTGGGGCAGGAGATAACTGAGGAAGTCGCCTACGGTCCTCATTCCATAGCGTTCGAGCAGGCGGAGAACAGGCTGCACACGGCGAAGGCTGTGCTGGAGGCTCTCCTCATATAAATCTTTCTCAGTCAACTTTATATAGCTACGTGACCACTAATCTGATTGGCCACGGTTGACCCGGTGGCGGTCCCGAGGAGATGAAGGGGGAAACCCCGATCGGGTGAGGGATCGTCTTTCCGACCGTGGCGACAGTGTGCGTACGTTAAGTACGGTCATGTGAGCACGAGGAAACGCCAGATCCCTCGTGCTCAAGAGAGTCCGGATGTCCCCACGAATGGTGGGTGGCGGTTTTGGGAGGCCTTGCGGCCGTATGCGAGACCGGTTGATCCTGCCGGAGGGGACCCCTATCGGGCTCGGACTAAGCCATGCGAGTCGGCTGGGGGCCCTTGCCCCTGGCGGCGCACGGCTCAGTAATACACGGTCAACCTGCCCTGGGGACCGGGATAACCTCGGGAAACTGAGGCTAATCCCGGATAGGGGTGGATTCCTGGAATGGGTCCACCCCCAAAGTAGGCGGGGGAATGGCCCCGCTGAGGCCCCAGGATGGGACCGTGGCCCATCAGGTAGTAGGTGGGGTAACGGCCCACCTAGCCTAAGACGGGTGCGGGCGGTGGGAGCCGGAGCCCGGAGATGGGCACTGAGACAAGGGCCTAGGCCCTACGGGGCGCAGCAGGCGCGAAACTTCCCCAATGCGCGCAAGCGTGAGGGAGTGAGCCCGAGTGCCGCCCGCTGAGGGCGGCTGTTCCCGGGTGTAAACAGCCCGGGGTAGGAAGGGGAGGGTAAGGCTGGTGCCAGCCGCCGCGGTAAAACCAGCTCCTCGAGGGGTCCCCACGCATACTGGGCCTAAAGCGTCCGTAGCCGGCCCCGTAAGTCCCCGGTTAAATCCACCGGAAGACCGGTGGGCCGCCGGGGATACTGCGGGGCTAGGGAGCGGGAGGGGCCGAGGGTATTCCGGGGGATAGCGGTAAAATGCGTAGATCCCCGGAGGACCACCAGTGGCGAAGGCGCTCGGCTGGAACGCGTCCGACGGTGAGGGACGAAAGCTGGGGGAGCAAACCGGATTAGATACCCGGGTAGTCCCAGCCGTAAACGATGCCGGCTAGGTGCCGGCCGAGGTTTCGGCCTCGGCCGGTGTCGAAGCGAAGGCGTTAAGCCGGCCGCCTGAGGAGTACGGCCGCAAGGCTGAAACTTGAAGGAATTGACGGGGGGGCACCACAAGGGGTGAATGCCTGCGGCTCAATTGGACTCAACGCCGGGAATCTTACCGGGGGCGACAGCAGGATGAAGGTCAGGCTGAAGACCTTACCTGACGCGCTGAGGGGTGGTGCATGGCCGTCGCCAGCTCGTGCCGTGAGGTGTCCTGTTAAGTCAGGCAACGAGCGAGACCCCCGCCCCTAGTTGCCAGCGGGGCCCTTCGGGGCTGTCCGGGCAAACTAGGGGGACCGCCGGCGAAGAGCCGGAGGAAGGAGGGGGCCACGGCAGGTCAGTATGCCCCTAATCCCCCGGGCCGCACGCGGGCTGCAATGGGCGGGACAGCGGGATGCGACCCCGAGAGGGGGAGCAAATCCCTGAAACCCGCCCGTAGTCGGGATCGAGGGCTGCAACTCGCCCTCGTGAACCCGGAATCCCTAGTAACCGCGGTTCTCCATACCGCGGTGAATACGTCCCTGCCCCTTGTACACACCGCCCGTCAACCCACCCGAGTGGGGCTGG
>JACXSR010000037.1:0-3996 GCA_035319845.1 Thermoproteota archaeon | reverse complement strand
TGATCATCCTCCCGGAGGGCTCAGCTGACCCTCTTCAGGGCCATATACACCCTCTTGCCGAATACTCATCATGGCCCCGAGGGAAAATTGGGGAAGAGGGGCTTAAACTTTTACCCCCTTTAGGAGGGACTCGCCGATCTCCTTACCCCTATCTACCGCTCTCAAGTTCAAATCTATGAATTGAGGTTTCACCATTCTCCTTATTGCTTCCTTCAAGTTCTCTAGGGGTATAATGCCAGAAACGGTGACGAAAACTCCAAGCATAAGCATGTTAGCCACTAATCTGTTTCCCAATCTTTCTGCCTCATCGGTGGCAGGGATCTTGTAGATAGCCCTAACCTTGTCCTCAACCGGATCGAAGTACTTGATCATTGAGGAGTCGGCTAAAATTATGGTCTTGTCCAAGGGGTATCTCTTGGAGAATGTATTGAGAGACATCTGATTCATAGCTATCCAGTAATCAGGACTTATTATCTTAGGATAATCAATTTCCTCGTCCGAGATGACTACCTCAGACCTAGTGGACCCCAATCTAGCCTCTGGTCCATAGGTGTAGGTGGCAGCCGCGTAGTAATTGCTGAGCACGGAAGCTTGGGATAAAACGGCGCCCGACAATACTACGCCCTGACCACCAAAACCGGAGATCATGACCTCAATCCTCAAGCCACCACACCCCCTTCCTAACGACCTCATCCCTCTTCCTAATTCTCTCCAACCATGGCTTCTCGAATTTCTCCTCCACCTCCAGAAGCTCCTTCTCCTCATCATCGTCGATTATAACTTGAAGAGCGAAATCGGGGCAGTACCACTCGCAGAGCCTGCAAGCCCTGCATTGATCTATCCTAGCTGCGTAGGGCTTCTTCACTCCCCTCCAATTCCTTTCCTCACTTATCTCTAGGACATCCCATGGACAGGCCCAGATGCATAGGTAACAGCCCTTGCAGAGCTTGTCGCTCACAGCTATCTGCTGCACCTTCACCTGAGATGCCATTTAACTCACCTCCCCTTTCCCTTAGCCCTCTCCTCCAGCTCCTTCAGCCTCTCAGTATACTCCTTCCTGTCAGTCCTGTGCAGGTACTCCCCAACTATGATTTTGCCTCTCAGCTCCTCAGGACTCTTATTCTTGGCAACTCCCAAGGGTATGGAGTTCTCCTTGAACCACTGAAGCATGTCCCTAGGGTCAGGACGGTTCAGTATGTACCTACCAGCGTAGGTGGGACACTGGAATACGATCTCTATGGCTGCGAAGCCCTTGTGCTTAACCGCCTTCTTTATACTATTCTTGGCCTGAATAAAGTGATAAGTCGTCCATCTAGCTAAGTAGGTGGCTCCAGCAGCTTTCAAAAGCTCCATTAAGTCAAAGTTAGGCTCTATGTTACCGTAGGGAGTGGTATTGGTCCTAGCCCCCTCAGGAGTAGTCGGGGACATCTGACCACCAGTTAGGGAGTAAAGCATGTTGGTCGCTATGATCGCTGTGATGCCTATATTCCTCCTCGCCGCGTGAATCAGGTGATTACCCCCTATTCCCATACTGTCCCCATCACCCATTACCACCATGACGTTAAGGTCCGGTCTAGACGCCTTTAAGGCAGTAGCGAACGCCAACGCCCTACCGTGTAGAGTGTGAGCCGCATCCCTCCTGAAGTAGAGGGGAGTCCAACCAGAACATCCTATACCTGACACGAACACAGTCCTATCCCACTCCTCCTGCCCCAACTCCTCGAAAGCCATCAAAATCATCCTCTCTATTATGCCGAGGCCGCAACCGGGGCAGAAGGCATGGGGCATTATTTCAGTCCTCATATACTTCTTAGCCAGAACATGCTCGAATTCCTCTTCAGGAATCATGCCATCACCTCACAGCACTCTTTATCGCAGCCAAAATCTCCTCTGGATGGTGAAGTACTCCTCCCACCTTGGGCACGGAGATCACTCCGGCTTGGCCCTTAGAGGCCCTTTCTACCTCCCTCACAATCTTCCCCATGTTCATCTCGGGCACCACTATTGTCTTCACCTGACTAGCAGTCTCCTCTATTAACCGATCATAGAATGGCCATATCGTGATTAATCTTATCAAACCAGCCTTTATTCCCTGATTTCGTGCCTCTCTAACAGCTCTGAGGGCTGTTCTTGCTGTAGAACCATACGCAACCACAGCAACCTCAGCGTCCTCCATGTATCTCTTCTCATACATCGCGATCTTGTCGACATTCTTCTCTATCTTGTAGTAGATCCTCTTTATCGTCCTCTCAGCCGCCACATGATCGGTTCCTATCCTGTGACCGAACTCGTCGTGCATGACGCTTTCAACCAGTACATTGTACCCCTCACCGAACGCCGGCATAGGAGCTACCCACTCACCTGGATCAGGCAGATATGGGATGTATTCTTCTGGAGGAACGCTTGGCTTCCTTCTCTCAACTATCTCTATTTCCTCATACGGAGGAACTTTAACAGGTTCTCTGACGTGGGCGATCACCTCATCTGCAAGTATTATTACGGGGTTTCTGTAAGTTTCAGCTAAGTTGAAGGCCTTGATAGCGAGGTCAAACATATCCTGAGCGCTAGATGGGGCTAAGGCTATAGTGGCGTAGTCACCATGGCTCCCCCACCTCGCCTGCATCACATCACCCTGAGAGGGTAAGGTCACGAGTCCGGTGGATGGTCCGCCCCTCTGAACATCTACTATCACGATAGGCGTCTCCGTGATTATCGCGTAGCCGAGACCCTCCTGCATGAGGGAGTATCCCGGCCCACTGGTCGCAGTCATGGACTTCCTTCCAGCCCAAGAAGCGCCTATGATCGCCATTATGGACGCTAACTCATCCTCCATCTGCATGAATAATCCGCCAACCTGAGGCATTCGCCTAGACATCCTCTCAGCGATCTCCGTAGCTGGCGTAATTGGGTAACCGGCAAAAAACCGACATCCTGCTATTAGTGCGCCCTCTACTATCGCTTCATCACCCTGCATTAGATGGGTTCCAGGCTCGACATACAAGCCTAACACCGGCCGTAGCCCCTATTGAGTAGAAGAAAAATATAGCGCATTTACCTCCCGATGAGCCTGCCCTCAGGATCTATTTCTCCTGCTCTAATTCTATGAGATTTCAGAGGAGCACCATCCTCTGCCAGAACGGTTGGCACTACGACTATAAAGAGTTCCCTTAGCCCGTTTCTTCTTCTCTCTTCATTTATCATGAGAGCTCTTTCATATGTCTCGGGGGATACTACTATGAGGTCCGCTTCCTCGTCGGTCCCAGCAGGGCCGATAGGTTCAATGATTTTAACTATCTGGAAGGGTATATTTTTCCCACTTAGGTAGTCAGCCAGCAAAGCCTTCCTCTCATCATAGGACATTATCCTCTCCCTGAATGCCTTCCCTGCCAGTAAGGGACCATCAGCGAGGCCCACCAATAGGCTATCAGCTAGCTTAACCGCGGTGTCAAGCAATACTCGGTGTCCCTTGTGGAGTCTATCGAATGCTCCACCAACTATAGCCTTCCTAAAAGGCTTCTCACAGCAGCTCCTACTTTCCATACCTCATATACCTCCTCTGTCCTCCCGTCCTCTAACACTTCAGCCCCATTCTCGGTCATCCGCACAATGAACTTAACACGCGCCTTCACGGCCTCGTCGAGGGATTCCTCAGAATTGAGGACGTATATAGTCTCGGATGGATTGAAATCGCCGGAGAACACATCCTTTAACGTATATTCCCTCCCGATCCAAGATTTGTGAATGAGATGATGTATGTTGAGCCTCAGGATCTTCTCCCACTCCTTTACCGGATCGCCTCTTGAAAACACTCCGACTCGAAATCCAGCCTCTCTCGCAGCTAATATGGCATCAATTATCCCCGGGATAGGCTTCAAGAAAGCCCTTTTTACATCATGGTACGCTATCACTCCAGCGGCAATGACCCTGTAGTCCTCCTTCAATCCGAGTCTGACCATCATCTCATTGAAGTGGAGGGGATAATCTTCGCCCTTCTCC
>JACXSR010000155.1:0-4037 GCA_035319845.1 Thermoproteota archaeon | reverse complement strand
AGAAGGAGGAACTGGCTCATACCAGAACAAGACGAGATAAAAGCGGTCAGGGGGGAAAGGACCTACTCTCAGGCAATAATAAAGGGGAAGAAATACATGGGGGCCATTGTGCTTGAGCCGGTTCCTGGGGTTCATTTCAATGTGGCCGTCATGGACTTTGCGAGCCTATACCCCTCCATAATTGGGAGGTGGAAAGTCAGCTTCGAGACTATAAACTGCCCACATGAGGATTGCAGGGAGAACAGGCCGGTGGATGAACTGCCCCACTGGATATGCACGAGGGGACTCGGTATAGTTCCCTACCTTATACAGGCGCTGAGGGATATGAGGGTGAGGAGATACAAGAAGAGGGCAAAGGAGGAGAAGGATGAACACATGAGAAGGTGGTTTGATACCGTTCAGAGGAGCCTAAAGGTTTTTCTAAACGCCAGCTATGGGGTGTTCGGATATGAGAACTTTCCATTGTACTCTCCGCCGGCTGCTGAGACGATAACAGCACTAGCTAGGAAGGCCATGCTTCTATCGATAGAAGAGGCTAGGAAGATGGGGTTAGAGGTCATTTACGGGGACACCGACTCATTATTCATCAAGGGCGCAACCCAAGAGGAAATAGAGTTGTTGGAGGAGGCGGTGGAATCCAAGTTAGGTATAGACTTGGAGTTGGACAAATGGTATCGCTATGTAGTTCTCTCTCGCTTGAAGAAGAACTACTTGGGAGTGACAGTGGACGGGGTAATTGATGTTAAGGGACTCCTCGGGAAGAAGAGGAACATTCCACTATTCGTCAAAAGGGCATTCGATGAGGTGCTAGAGATACTCAGAAAAGTGGAAACTCCTGATCAGTTCGAAGAGGCTAAAGAAAGGGTGGCCGAGACGATAAGGTCCTATGTGAAGAGGTTGGAGGCTGGTGAATTCGATCTAGAGGAACTGGCCTTCAGGACCATGTTGACGAGAAACTTGGACAGTTACAAGAAGACCACCCCCCAGCATGTCAAGGTGGCGAGGATGCTGGAGAGCATGGGTAGGAGGGTTGTGGCCGGTCAAGTAATCAGATATGTGAAGGTGAGAGGTAGGGAGGGCGTGATGCCTCTTGAACTCGCTAAAAAAGCTCAAATAGATAAGGAAAAGTATCTGGAGATAATGAGGACCACATTCGAGCAGATACTCGACTCCTTGGACATGGATTTCGACGATATAGTGAAGGAGAGGAAGTCAACTAGCCTTGAGGAATTCTTCTAATTTCTCCCTCACCCTCTTGCTGACTATGGATCCGTCGATCTTCCCTCTGACCTCTCTCATCACCTCGCCCATGATCATGCCGTAAGCCCTTTCCCCCCTCTCCTTCACCTTAGATGAGAGCATCTCGAGGACCTGTTCTATTATCTTGTCCAATTCATCAACTGACATGCGATGGGTCCTAACGTACTCCTCAGCGCTGGAGTACTCTCCCCTAGATAAAGACCTCAGAACTTCAGGCACGGCCTCCTTTGCCAACAACCCCTCTCCTAGCAACCTAGCTACCTCCTCAAAGTGCTCATCCCTCAGATTTTCCACAGGCTCACCTTCTCTCTTCAGAGATCTGACCATTGAGACGAGCATCGACGCCAGAAATCTAGTAGGTACCCCATACTCGCTCAATTTCACGAAAAGATCCACCTTACCGTCGTCAAAGATTTCCCAAGCCAGCTCTTCGGTCAGGTCGTACTTCTCCACCAGTTCCCTGACTAAGTCTTCCGGCATGGGAGGGAGCTCCTTAATCCTCTCTAATACGGGACTTACATTCACAGGCATGATGTCCGTTTCTGGATACATCCTAGCCGATCCAGGCATTGGTCTCATGAAGGCAGTGTTCCCGTCGGGAAGAGCCCTCCTAGTTTCGTTGGGTACCCCTCTGAGGGCTTGCTTCAGTCTCTCCCTCACTGAGTCCAGAGCCAGCTTGGCGGCATCCTCTTTCCCCAAGACAAGCACGAAAGAGTCCCCTTCAAGACAACCGAGCAGTTCTTTGATTTTGCTCACTTCCTCCTTCCCTATTCCATAGCCTGGTAGCTCATCTCCGTGAAGAATACCCTTAACTCCACCGAAAACTTTGGCGTAATCGGCTAACTCCGTCCCGAATCGCCTTCCAGGCTGTAGCTCCCTACCTAACACACCGCTGAAACCCTTCACTCTCATGCCGTAGACCCTCTCACCCTTAGAGAAGGCCCTTGTTATCAGCTTGGACTTAGAGGAGGAGAGCGCAGGAGTTACATCTACGATAGGAGCGTCCAAGTCCTCCTCCTTAACTCCCCTATTCCTCAGCTCATCTCTTATGCGAAGGAGATTCAGCTGTCTCATGACCTCTCTTCTTATTATCTCCGGGATCAAATCCAAATCTTGGACGCCCTTTATCTCTTGCCTAGCTCCACCCTCAATTGAGACGTTTATGTCCTGCCTGATAGTACCCAAACCCCTCTGAACTCTACCTGTCGCTCTAAGTATTCTTCCAAGCTTTAACGCAGCCTCTTTGGCCTGTTCTGGATCCCAAATATCCGGCTCGGTCGCTAACTCTACCAATGGTATGCCCAACCTGTCAAGCCTATATTTAGCCCTCTCCGGCTTGCTCTCAACGATGTAAGCTGATTCTTCCTCTAGACAAAGAGTTGCCATCCTAACCCTGCCCCATCTAGTCTCTACACCACTGCCTTCCCCACCCAGCGCAACTAAAGCCGTCCTTTGAAATCCAGTGGTATTGCTGCCATCGACGACGATTTTCCTCATGACATGGACCTCATCTACAGGCTTCATCCCCAACATTAGAGCTATGATCAAGGAGATCTCTAGTGCCTCCTCGTTCATTGGGTGGGGTGGAGCTTCATCAGCCTCCACCTCGCAAGTTGTATCGTAGTACACCCCGTAGAGGAAATCCCTATTCCTTAAGGATTCGAACCTAGCAGCTGGGTCTACCGCACCTAACTCGCTGTATGAAACACCCAACCGCCTCTTAATCCATTCATGAGGCTCATCCTCCCTCATCAAGGAGGGACACTTACAGAACAATTTGTGAGTATCGAGTCGCTGATGAATCTCCAATCCAACCTTGAGACCGATCCGTTTGTAGTCAATACTCACGGGATCACCTCCAGCAGGGCGGAAAGACATTCAACCCAAGGTGAGCGCCCAACTCCCCAGCGATGTTCGATTGCATGATCCCCCTGATCTCTTCCATGTCGTTGGTGTGACCCAGCGCATACATCAGCTTTATCAAAGCCACCTCAGGAAGCATGTCTCCTCCCGGTATCACGCCAGCCACTAGGAGACGCCTCCCAGTCTCATATACCTGAAGGTCAACTCTCCCGAATAGACATTGTGATGTTATGACCACGGGGACCCCACTATCGACTATCTCTCCTATGGTGGGTATGAGCCAGCGAGGGACATGACCTAACCCCGTTCCAGCTATCACGATTCCCTTGAACTTCTCACCGGCATATCTCAGCATGTCCTCCGGCATGCCGGGCCACACATGAAGAAGGGCCACGTTGGGCTCAAGTCGGTCGTCCAATTTTACTTGGCTTTCACCCTCGCCTCTGGGATTGAACTTACTAGACAGTAGCTCGATCCCATCTCTAGTCACTCTAGCAATGGGGGATTCGTTCACTGGCTGAAAAGCATCTCTCCTTGATGTGTGAAGCTTTCTCGCCCTCACCCCCCTTATCACAAATGCGTAGTCATCGTGCGGGCTCCCGTGCATCACTATGACGGATTCGGCAACGGGGCCGTGTGCAGCTACCCTCGCGGCTGCTATTAGGTTGAGGATCGCGTCGGTAGATGGGCGATCTATGGACCTCTGAGAACCGACCAGAACGACTGGCTTGTCCAGATCACGCAGCATGAAGGCTAGAGCGGCCGCCGTGAAATGCATGGTGTCGGTCCCATGGGCTATTATTATACCCTCGGCCCCCCTCCTCAGCTCCCTATAAACGGCCTCAGCTATCCTCTTCCAATGACCCGGAGTTAAATTCTCGCTGAACTCAGCAAACAGAGGTACGTAGTCTATG
>JACXSR010000180.1:0-4054 GCA_035319845.1 Thermoproteota archaeon | reverse complement strand
CTACCTCGCGTCTAGGTTCAGCATGTGGGTCGCCAACACCTCGCTGGCCGCCTTCAACATGCTGGTGCTGATGGACGTGGTCACCTCCTACATCGTTCCGGACGCGCTGACCCTAGTGGGGATGGAGCACCTGGCCTCGAATCTGAACATGCCCCTCAGGATCGCGATATTCGTCCTCACCCTGGTGGCGCTCAAGTACGCCAGCGATGAGGCCTCTCTCGTGAAGCTCCAGTACGCCCTCGGCCCGTTTTTCGTCGCCCTCTTCGCTATACACATAGCTTCCCTGATCCTGTCGCCGGCGAGCGGTCATCCCTCCCCGGGGCCTGTCATATCCATCGATGCCCTGCCGGCGATGGCCTTCGTCTACATGGTGGTGTTCGGTTTTCAGGAAATACAGAGCTTGGCGGAGGGGATCCCGGGGACGGGAGATGAGAGGGAGAATCTGTTGAGGAAGGCCCTCGCGTTCAGCGTCATCCTCCCTGCCGCTCTCTTCATCGTGTACTCCGTCGCGATCTACCTGCTGGGGGAGGTGCCCGAGACCCCCATACCCGCGGTCGACCTCACCACCGGCTGGGCCAGAGCCCTCACTGAGGGCGCCCTGATCCTAGGCATAGCGACCACATTCATCCCCGCGCTGGTCACCGCCTCCAACCATCTCAGGGAGATGCTCATCGATATCTTTGACGTGAGGAGGGATGTGGCTGAGTCCCCGGTGGGGAGGTACTTGGTGGCCTTCTTCGTCCTGATCCTCCTGTCAGCCGATGCCACCTACTTGGTCGAGCTTACCGACTTCGGCGTGCTGATCTCCATGATCGCCATCGCTTGGAGTGTGACCAAGCTGGAGAAAATGGCTGGGATGGAGGAGAGGATCGCACTCCCCTTAGCATCGGTCGCCCTCACCGGGATGGCCGCCTTCGTCCTGGCCGTGGTGTCCCCGGACGTGGCCTTCGGGGGGGTCCTCTTCATCTTGGCCGCCACCATCTCCTTGGGGGTCGTGGCTTACGAGTTGGAAGTAGTGGAGCTCCTGACCCTCATAACGTCCCTTATAGCTCTGGTCTCCTCTCCAGCTGTCATTGATGCCATGAAGGGCCTTTCCTCCATGGGAGCCCTGCCGCCCACGATCGTAGCCTTCCTCCCGTTCGCTCAGATAGCTCTGGACATACTGGCCATCTCCACCCTCATGCTGATGGCCTACCTGCTGGTCAAGAACAGGAGGACAGCTCTTATCTTATTGAGACCTGCTTTGGAGCTATTGGACGCCCTGAAGGGTAGGTTCAGAGCGTGGAGAGAATCTGTGAGCTGACCTCATCTCCTCCTCACCCTCCCCCGACATCTTCCCGGCCGCAGCGTTATCTCATTACAGTATAATGTCGGTGTCCTCACGTTATCGATTTAGGGAAATCGTATGAACATTTTACTCTAAAACGTTATATTAGATTTCTCCTTCTTTTGAATCAGGTGATGTTTTCTGCCCAAAGGCGGGTATATGGGTAGGTACGCCCGGGTTGACCTGACCTCGGGCAAGGTTACCGTGGGGAACACCTTCGACCTGATACCCGAGGAGGTAATGAGGCAGTGGATAGGGGGCAGGGGCCTCGGAGTATACCTGATGCTGAAGGAGGTAGATCCGAAGGTAGATCCCTTAAGCCCCGAGAACAAAGCATTCGTCCTCACCGGACCGGTAACGGGAGTGGCGGCCGGACTGGAGGCTGGCAGGTGGGTTAGTGTCACCAAATCCCCCCTAACCAACACGGTCCACGATTCCCAGTCGGGCGGTCACTTCGGCCCCTACATGAAGTTCGCCGGGTTCGACTTGGTCATACTGGAGGGGGCCTCGGAGGAACCGGTTTACCTAGTTCTGGAGGATGGGAAGGCCGAGTTGAGGGATGCGAAGGACCTGTGGGGGAAGGATACCCACGAGACTACCAGGATCTTGGAGAAAAGGCACGGAAAGAACGCCAAGGTTGCCTGCATAGGGCCCGCCGGTGAGAGGCTCTCGCTCCTAGCTGCGATAATAAACGACATGGGAAGGGCCGCTGGCAGGGGCGCTCACGGAGCCGTCTGGGGCTCCAAGAAACTCAAGGCCATCGTGGCCGTCGGCAGCATGAAGGTCCCCATAGGGGACGAGGAGAAGTTCCAGGAGGTTCTGAGGGATGCCGTTGACAAGAAGAAGCAGAGCGGTGTCACGAACGAGGCGTTACCCAACTACGGGACGGCTGTACTCGTGAACATAATAAATCAGGCAGGGATATTCCCAACGAGGAACTTCCAGGAGGCGGTGTTCGAGGAGGCCGAGAACCTCAGCGGAGAGAGGATAGCTGCTGAGATCCTGTTGAAGAAGCAGCCCTGCTGGGGATGCATAATAGCGTGCGGCAGGTTCTCCAAGACCAAGAAGCCTTGGGCAGGTGTGGGCGATGGCCCCGAGTACGAGACCGTCTGGGCTCTGGGAGCCAACACCGGCACCGGAGACTTGGACGCGGTCACCAAGGCCAACTTCCTCTGCAACGAGCTGGGCATGGACACCATAGAGACTGGAAACGCGATAGCCGTCGCGATGGAGCTATACGAGAAGGGAGCAATACCGGAGGAGGAGAAGGAGAGGCTCGACGGCGTTGAGTTGAACTTCGGTAACCCGCAGGCCGTGGTGGAGATGACCTGGCGCGCCGCCTACAGGAGCGGGTTCGGCGACGATATCTCGCTGGGAGGTTACAGGCTGGCGAAGAAGTACGGCAGGCCGGAGTTCTCCATGCAGGTGAGAGGCCAGTCCCTTCCTGCCTACGATCCTAGGGGAGTGCAAGGCCACGCTCTCGGCTATGCGACCAGCAACAGGGGAGGATGTCACCTGAGGGCCTACATGATATCGCCGGAGATACTGGGTGTGCCCAAGAAGCTGGATCCGTACACCACCGAGGGCAAGGCCGAGCTGCTGAAGGAGTTCCAAGATGTATTCGCCGCCCTCGACAGCATGGTCGTGTGCAAGTTCGTCACCTTCGCCTACTGGGATCAGGAGCTCGCGGCCCAGGTCAGCGCGGTGACGGGATGGGACATGACTCCTGAGGAGTTCAGGACCGTGGGAGAGCGCATCTACAATGCCGAGAGGGCCTTCAACGCCATGGCCTTCGGAGACGGTGAAGAGTTCGATACGCTGCCCGACAGGCTCACCAAGGTCCCGATACCTGAAGGCCCATCCAAGGGACACGTGGCCAAGCTTGGCGAGATGCTCCCCGAGTACTACCAGGTGAGGGGCTGGGTGAAGGGCAGGCCCACCAGGGAGACCTTGGAGAGGTTGGGTCTCAAGGAAGTCGCTGACAAGATGGAGCAGATGGGCGTTCTACCCTCCTAAATCCTTTTTGTAACGATCAGTCCGTCCCCATAATTTTTAGGCTCGCCTAGATGTCGACTATTCCGCCAGAGGTTCAGCAGGACCCATCTCCATCCATCCACACCGCACGCCTTACTCCACGAGATGGGAGTGCTTAAATGTGAGTATGAATAATTCATACTGAAGAGTATGATTGTAGTCAGGAAGAGGGTGGGGCCGAGGGGACAGATAGTCATACCCAAGCTGATCAGGGACTCTCTCGGGATAAATCCGGGGGACGACGTGTTAATCGAGGTGAGGGAGGGGGAGCTCGTTATAAGGCCTAGCAGGGATCCGAAAAGCTTTGTAGATGAGTTCTGCGGGGTGATTCGGAGGAAGCTCAAGGAGAAGATAGACTTAGAGCGTGTGATTGAGGAGGAGGTGGAGGAGAGATTTGCTCTACGTTGACTCCAATATCTTCATTTACCCGATCATATACGATCCGAGCGTCGAGGAGGCTGAGAAGTCGAGGAAGTTCCTAGAGAAAATAGCATCGGGTGAATTGGCGGCATGTACCTCCGCATTGAGCTGGGATGAGATCGTGTGGGTGGTCAGAAAGTTGGACGGCCCGGAGTCGTCGGTAAAAGCAGGTAAGCTCTTCCTGAGCTTTCCTCATCTAAAATTGCTGGCGATAAACAAGAACATCCTCTTAAGGGCCCAGGAAATCATGGATGAGTACGGACTAAAGCCCAG
>JACXSR010000003.1:0-19309 GCA_035319845.1 Thermoproteota archaeon | reverse complement strand
TCCGCAAGCTATGGACACGAAGAGGATCGGGAATATGGGACCTACATTCTCGATATACCACCCCTTGAACGCCGGCTGGATGAGCTTTATGCCAGTAGCTGGAGATATGAGAGCACCGAATATTATCAGAAGGACTCCTCCTATAGCTGGGAACACCGCGACGAAGTTCATCGGCGTGATGAACTTGGGAAGCGGGACTATAGCCCCCACGAATAGTATTATCGCGAGTATTATCGACCACACTTGGATTGACCACGGACCGAAGAAGTCCTTGGGCGGCCAAGCCACCGCGGTGCCTATGCCAACGCTGATCAGGGTGAGTATTATGGCCAGGGCCGTGACGCCGAATATGTTAGCCTTGTACTTGTAGAGGAGTTCTCCCACTATGAGACCGGTTACTATGATACCTATGGTGGCGATGAACGAGCCTGGGAACACATTCCAGAAGAGCGATACCAGATAGATGAACACTGCCGATATTATCAGCAGGTAGAAGAGCAGATAAGCCAGTAATATCTTCCTTCCCCTCTCCCCTATTGCGTTGTACACGAGGGGACCCATCGACCTACCCTCATTCCTGACCGTGAGCATTATGGTGCTGTAGTCTTGGACCCATCCGATGAACATGTTCCCTATCACTATCCAGATTAGGGCTGGCAGCCACCCGTAGGCTACGGCTATGAATGGACCCAGGATAGGACCAAGAGCGGCTATGCTCTTGAACTGGAACCCGTAGAGGACGTACCTACTGACGGGGAAGTATTCTACACCATCCAAGTACATGTGAGCTGGCGTGACCCTCTTCTCGCTCACTTCCCAGATGTGCTCGTCCACCCATTTCGCGTACACGTAGTAGGCGAAGCCGTAGGCAACTAGGGCCCCGATTATCCAGAGGGAGGGGGTCTCCAAGAACGCTATCTGCATATTTACCCCCCTGAAAGTGATCTTAAGTAGGTAGAACCATCAATTAGCTAATTAACTTTGCTATATACGACCTTTGCCATTCCCTTATGGAAAAATAATTAGCGCCTTATATGAAGGAACGATCATATGGTCTCCGGAACGTCTTCCGTGATGTCCCTCTCCCTCAACTGCCTCTGCTTCCACCCTTCTATCTCGGGCATCAGGTAGGGTAGCAATCTCAGCATCAATGGAGTGGTCATGAGAGGCAAACCTAGCAGCTCTCCCATGATTAGGAGATTGACCGCATCTTTCAGTTTAGCGGCTTCCTTCCTAGTTTCCCAGTACAAATCGAAGTAGAAGAGCCCAAATAAGAACTCTTTGACTGCTCTCTTAAATCCCGCCCATCTCATGGCATAGTACCCCTATCCTCTCGAGTACCTCCATCATATTGAGGTCAAGTGGGCCCTTAAACATTATCTGAATGGTCCTATCAGTGATGTCGCAGTAATGGACCGTAAAGAGGTGCCTCCTCTTCCGCCCAGTTATCATTCCCCTACCCAAGTAGTACGTGGCCCTATGCCCACCGACCTCTATACTTCCCGTCTCCTCAACCCTTATTCGGGGTTTCAGTTCCTTCTTGCCCGGCCTGACCACGATCCTCATATCCACTGCGTATGCAGGCGTGGCTAGAATGTGATAGCTCTCCCCATAGGTCACGTAGGCTAGGTGACCCCTCCTCTCATACTGAGTTATATCG
Source organism: Thermoproteota archaeon (assembly GCA_035319845.1). Classification (GTDB taxonomy): domain Archaea; phylum Korarchaeota; class Korarchaeia; order Korarchaeales; family Korarchaeaceae; genus Korarchaeum. The sequence continues at coordinate 17,649 of JACXSR010000003.1, read as the reverse complement.
GATCCGTAGGCGGTGGCCAGTACTTCAATATCCTCGGGAACAGTGAGCGTAAGGAAGTCAACGGTACCGAACAGCGAGCTGACGGCCCTAATGTGCACCCGCTTCATCGCCCAACCGCACCCATCGGAAGGTTTTATCCTTTACCTGTGCGCGGGGAATGCGTATGTACGAGCTTGAGTTAATAATAGTCATATCAGCTGTACTCGCCGGCTGGTACTTCGTCGGATCTCACCAGAATAGAAGGTTATCCTCAAAGGTATGGAGATCGGTTCTGGAGCAAATGGATGAATTTGCATCCGAGATAACTACTAGGGAGTTGGGAGGTTCGGCCTTCATAGCAGTCGCCCGGGATATCCGCCAACCCTTCAAGAGGATCGAGATTGCATATACGAGCCTGCCCAGAGAGATCCTCATAAACTACGTCATATCCAGAGCTATGGGAAGGAAAGACCTCCTATCGATCATGGCCGACTTCGCATCAACACCTAAAGCCGAGAAAACCTTGAAGGATTTCCCAGATCTGAAGAACGATGCGCTCTCCCTCAGGATCTCAACAGGAAGGCCAAACCTCAGGGTCATCATGTCAGCCGAGCAGGTACTGGATGGATCCCTGAGGAGGGTTCTCTCCGCTGTAAGGGCAGCGTGCAGTTCGGGTCTCTGCTGATCGCATCATTCAGGCTCGGGTATAAACACCCTGACTGATCCTCTATCCTGATAGGAGCTGAATATCTCCCCTGCCTTCCTTATCCCACTTAAAATGGACTCGAAGAACTCGTTAGCTGTCATTCCCAACTGATCAGCCGATTTGGCGACTTCTCCAGCTCCCCTAACCCAGAAGGTGACCATGCCCGTGTAAACACCTAGCCTCAGATGGGTGGGGACGGGGCTGCCCATCGGAAGAAACGCATAACCCTCAGCCCTTCTGCTGGGCAAGAACCCCAGTTTCTCCATCTCCTCCAGTAACTTCGCTACTAGATCCTCCAGATCTTTGGGGTCAAGGTAGGCATACATCTCCACACTTAACAGGAAGTTCTCATACTCCATCTCAATCGTGAGTAGGGGAGATGTCACCATAAAAATGCAGCTCAATGGGGAAGGAGGTCCAGCATAAGCCCGAATCCTAGGAGCAGGCTAACCACCAAATTCACATTGAAAGCCCGGGCGTATTCTCCCCTCCTAGCGAGGTAATGCTGGTATCCCAGCAGCGCAGCCGTTAGGGCTATCGACAGCGCAGAGAATACCCCGTTGACCGCGCTCATTAGCAGGACAACGACCGTACCGAGGTGCAGTATGAGTGAGAAGTTTAGCGCGGCTCTTTCCCCGAAACAGGCTGGTACAGACTTAATCCCGAGCTTCCGATCGATATCCACGTCTTGGATCGCATATACCATATCGAAACCCGCAACCCACATCCCCAGAGCTATGGCGTAGCCCCATGGTAGGTTGGAGACGCTGTTTGACATCGCTATGGCCCCCGCCAAGGGAACGGCTCCGAGTACAGCACCTAGATGGAGGTGCGGGAAGCAATGGATTCTCTTAGCGAAGGGATAGGTGATCTCAGCCAGGACGATGGGGAAGGCAAGTAGGAAAGCAAGCCAGTTGAAATAGAGTGCACTCAAGGCAAATATCGAGGAGAAGAGCACGATTAGGAGGATCACAATTGAGGGCCTCGCCTCTCCGGTGACTAGGGGTCTGCTGGCAGTTCTAGGGTTCAACGCATCCAAGTCCCTGTCAAATAGATCGTTGGATAGCAGGGCCACGGACCTAGCGGAGAAGAGGGCGACGCCTATCATCAGGGCATCCAGCCATTCACTCAACCCGAACATCAACGCCCCGACGTAAGCGAAGGGAAGGCTGAAGAGGGTATGATGAACCCTTAACATCCTCACGTAGGTCTTAAATCCCAAGCTCAGACCACCTCTCATCCACCCTCTTCGCGATATCGGGGTCGGGAGCAACTGGTTCTGGCCAGTCCCTCCCTATCTCCTCCTTCAGCTTCCTAGTCGCATCCACTATCATCTTTCCACCCATTCTAGGGGCAGAGCTCGCATGGTCGAGCTCGTCGGCGACGGCGTTCTCCACGATCTGCACATCCCTCTGCGGGTCGACGGTCGAGGCCACCGCGTACATAACTTGGTTCAGGTCGTGGACATTCACATCGTGGTCCACCACCACTACCATCTTGGTGAGGGAAAACTGTCCCAAGCCGAGAAGTCCCATGGCCACCTGTCTCGCGTGTCCCGGGTACCTCTTCCTAATCGATACGATAGCGAGCCCATGGAAGAGCCCGTACTCCGGCAAATTCAGGTCGACCACTTCAGGCATGAGCATCTTCACGAAGGGTAGGAATGTTCTCTCCACGGCCTTGCCCAAGATAGCGTCCTCAAGCCAAGGGTAGCCAACCACCGTGGCATGGAATATGGGATCCTCCCTAGTGTACATCCTTTCCACTCTGAAGATGGGGAAGGGCGCCGGAGGCGTGTAATAGCCCATGTGGTCACCGAAGGGCCCCTCAATCCGGGTCTCATTTGGCGGGACGACACCCTCCATCACCAATTCAGCTGAAGAGGGGATCAAGAGACCCTTTTCTCCTTTGGTGACCTGTATTGGCCTGCCAGCCATGACGCCGGCGAAGAGGTAGCTATCTATTCCCTCCGGTACGGGCGCAACTGCAGTGAATGCTACCACCGGATCTACACCGACAGCCACCGCCACGGGCATCTCCTCCCCGTACCTCTCATGATAGGCGGCGCCCCTCTTGTGCACATGCCAGTGCATTCCCGTGATGTTTTTTCCCATCACCTGCATCCTGTATACGCCGAAGTGGTGTATTCCCGTCTCAGGGTCCCTTGTGATGACGATCGGGAATGTGAAAAACCTCCCCGCATCTTTGGGCCATGTCTTAATCGCAGGAATCCTGTCTAGGTCGGGCTCACTCCATTCGTTGTCCTTCCATGGGGCCTTGGAGACCTTGGGCAAGTACCTTCCGAAGCTGGCAGCTTCCCTCAGAGCCCTGACTTTCTCCCCTAAGGTGAGAGGAGGCGGTCCCTTAGCAAGTCTGGTAAACCTCTCGCCCGCTTCCTCAAGTCTCTCCACCCCTAGAGCCAACTTCACCCTCTCGAGCGTCGAGAATAGATTGCCGACAAGCCTCCAACCCTCAAAACCATCTATATTCTCGAAGAGGAGGGCGGGCCCGCCTCTCGCTACCCTTCTCAATATCTCCGCAATCTCCAGCTCCACGCTGACCCGGGCTTTCACTCTTCTGAGCTCTCCCCTATTCTCAAGCTCCCTCAGAAAGCCCCTCAGATCTTCCAACTTTTCACTCCCACGGACTACTCTCGCGTTAAATTAATTGTTTGCCGGTCCTCCCTCGCGCATCTCAACTTCCCCCTCAGGAGTACCCCAGGATAGGCACCTGCGCCTATGTAACCGGTGAACCACCGATCCATCGAGGACCTCTTCGAACTCTCCCGCTTGTCTGAAAACGTAGCCCGGCATAAGCCTGATTGTGAACGTAATTCTATTCTTCTTAGTCTATCATCGCCTTGCAGCCTTCTCAGCGCATTGTTGTGAGCGCGCGGGAAGTCCGAAATTCACGGGACCTCAAGGCCCTTAAGGTCTTTCTCGGCCTACTCGAAGTACCTTCTGGCGAACCTCTCGAAGAATACCAAACTTATCCCCTTGGGATGGAGAATGTTCCAAAATTATAGTTGTCCCCGCCCGCTGGCGGAGCGCCGCTATCGTTTTTTTATGATAGGGTGGGAGGGGTGGGGAGAACATGAGGAGGTTCCTCTACCTGCTAGCCCTCGTCGTGGTCGTCTTGGTGGCCTACGCCCTAATGCCCAAGCAGCGAAGCCCCGTCATAGCAGCCACCATACAGGGAGGGATAAGCACACTGGACCTCATGGAGGGAAGTGCGGAGTGGCTGAAGGTGATGAGGTTCGACAAGCCCTTGGATGTGGCTCAGGCCCTGTCGAAGGGCGAGGTCGATGTAGCGGTCATCACCTCGGAGATGTACGCGAAGTTCGCCCTCTCCTCCAAGAAGGGACTGAAGATAATCGACGCCGAGATGCTCCAGAATCAGGCGGTGGTCGGGGTGAGTGATCTGAAGGACCTGAGAGGGAAGAGAATCGGTGCCACAACGGCCAGCGGGACTTTCGCCATGTTCCAAGCGTACACAAGGCTCGCGGGTGTGGAGGATTACGAGGTGGTGGACATGCCTCCTCCCCAGCTGATTGCTGCCCTAGAGAGGGGCGATATAGACGCTGCAGTGGTTTGGGAACCCATGGCCTCTAAGCTCATAGCTAAGGGTTATGAGCACATCGATTTCACCGATCTAGCTGGTAAGTACGTGGGCAAGCAGCCGGTCATGCTGGTGTGGGTTGCCACGGAGGACTTCCTTAAAAGGCCGGACGATGTGAAGGCATTCCTTGAGCTGAGGGAGAGGGCCGCTCAGCGATGGGACAAGGACGCTCCCTCAGTCATAAAGAGGCTCTATGGCCTGAGCGACGAAGAGATAAATACGCTCATGAGGAGGGTGAGGATCTGGACCGGAGGGTTGAAGGGAGCCAAGGAGGGAATAATCTCCGCTTGGGAGCTTGCCCTCCAAGGTGGATATCTGAAAGCAGATGAGGGTGCCCTTAAGGAGCTCGCATCTAGGGCCTTCTGGGAGGGTTGATTCACGGCCCTCCTTCAACCAAACCCTTAAGAGCCTCCCCGATGGTTGCCCCGTGAGTGAGAGGTCAGGCATCATGACTCAAGGAAGGAAGGGGGCCGATAAGGGACAGGGAATGGCCTTCAGGACCGGTAGAATGCTGGCTGGCCTCTTCGTTCTGGCGATTTGGATCTCAGCGTCGGCAACGGGTATGCTCCCTGGTCCCGTTGAAGTGCTGTCGTACTTGGTCGGTATGAAGTTAGAGGAGGTCATCCCGCAGGTGCTTAAGACCCTGTACAACAGCGTTACCGGCTTCTCCCTCTCCTTCCTAATCTCAATGATGTTGGGCCTCCTGTCCCATAAGCTTCCTCTGATTAGGGGATTCTCGGAGGCCCTATCCGAGATATTTAACAGCACCTCCGCCCTAGTCTGGTCCCTCGTCCTCGTTGCCACATTGGGGGTCTTGAGTCCCCTCCCACCCATATTGGTTGTCGCAGCTGTGACGCTCCCACATATCCTCACTGCCACCGTATCTGCCCTGTCTTCAGCCGATCCTGGACTTCTGGAGGCTGTCAGATCCGTTGGGGCGAGACCATCGGACGAGTTCTTTGAGGTGATCCTGCCAAGCTCAGTTCCCCTCCTAGCTTCAGCATCCAGGGTCGGTCTGGGAACAGCTCTGAGGATAAGCGTCGTGGCCGAAGCTTTCGGATCTAGTGGGGGGGTGGGCTACATGATAATCAGGAGCTATAACTTGGCGGACGCCTCGGGAGTGCTGGCTTGGTCGATCGTGCTCATCGCCTTAGTCTTGGGACTGGATCAACTGGCCCTTAAACCCTTGGAGAGGAGGGCTAGAAGATGGCTAGAGTGATGTTGGAGGTCTCCTCTATATATAAGAGCTTCTCTGAACCTGTCCTAGTGGATATAAGCCTCCACTTGGATAGTGGGGAAGTTCTGGGGGTTGTAGGACCTAACGGATGTGGGAAGACGACTCTCCTGAGGATAATGGCAGGGCTGGAGTTGCCGGATAGGGGGAGCGTCAGGAGGGAGGGGAAGATAGGCATAGTCTTTCAGGAGGACAGACTCCTTCCTTGGAAGACCTTGTGGGAGAATATAGCATTGGGGCTAAAGTACCATGGGATGAGGGGTGAGGAGCTCGTCAGGAGAGTGAAGGAGTACTCGAGCATGGTTGGACTCGCCGACCCAGATCTATCCCTCCACCCTAGAAAGGCCAGCGGTGGAACCAGAAGGAAGGCGGCCCTGGCTAGGGCCCTCGTTCTGGAGCCGGAGATCCTGCTGCTCGATGAACCTTTCACCGGATTGGATGTCAAGGCTAGGGTCTCCCTGAGAGAGGCGCTTAAGTGGATCTGGGATGAGTACGGGCTCTCGACGGTGATAGTCTCCCATCAACTGGAGGAACTCCTGCCTTTAGCAGATAGAGTTTACGTCCTAACCCCCAAGCCAGCTAGAGTGGCTGAGGAGATAGATCTGAGGGGTATGGACTTGGAGGAAAGGTTGGAGAGGGTGAAGGAAGCCCTCCTCCACATCCTATCGAGATCGGGCGCGGAGTAACCTGACCCTCAGGAGCCACCAAATGGCTGGGATCAAGACAACGACGGTCATTCCAATCCCAGTAGCCATGAACTGGGAGGCATCATTCTCGAAGGAGATGTAAGCGCCGCAGACGTCCATCACCGCATGCACGATGGAAGGACCCACTATGTTCCACCCGAAATAGTAGTAGGCGGCTAGGACCATACCTGCCATGAAGACCGCCAACAGGTGCATGGCAACCTCCGTTGAACCGTACCTGAGGACCAAAAGATCTATTGGGAGATGGCTTAGGGCGAATAGGAGGGAGCTGATCGAGGCAGCGAACCAAAACCTCCATCTTCCCCTGTAATCGGCGGCGATCATGGAGAAATAGTAGCCCCTATCCACCAACTCCTCCGCCGGACCGACGACTAAGAATAGGTGGAGGGTACCAAGTGGGTCGGGGTTGGGCGCGCCGCCCATGGCCAAGTAGGTTGAGAGCAAAGCGAGCGATCCCGGAAGTGCCAGCGCGATGGATTCCACCATACCTCTCCTTGAAACTCCCACATCTTCCCAAGAGTCACCGAATCGCCTGAGAAAGAGGTAGACAAGCCCAAAGGAGACCGTTAACTTAGCTAAGGACTCCACGAGCAGGGGAAGCGGTTGAGAAGTCAAGACCCCCCAGCCGAGCATTCCCGTCATGTAACGATAGGGGGTCCACACTAGGATGAACGCTGCGAAGAGCCCCAAGGACTTGAGTGTACCCTTCCTCACAGAGACACCGGGAAATCGGGCGCTCCAATAATAAATCGCTTCAGAAGCATGATTCCCGCGCGAGGGCTTTGACCGGATGGCGCCCGAGGGGCCTGAATCCCAACCCTATCGGAATTAATTTAACCTACTAATGAGATCGGACCATCGACATGAAAGTCTTCGGGACCTCTGGATTCAGGGGATATGTGAACGAGAAGCTTAACCCTCTGAATGTGCTCAAACTGGCCTTGGCCTTCTCCTCATTCCTCTCTGGCGGTAAGGTGGCGATAGGGAGGGATGCAAGACTGGGTAACAGGGTCATCCACCCAGCATTCGTGTCAGGCCTCCTAGCGGGAGGAAGTGATGTCATCGACTTCGGCCTCACGTCGACTCCTTCACTGCTCCACGGGATGAAGGGAAGGAGCGATGGGGCAGCCATGATAACGGGATCCCACACTCCCCCAGACATACACGGAATTCTCCTCTTCAGAAGGGACACCGCGGAGATCTTCGGTGAAGAGGAAAGGGAGATAGAGAGGATATTCGAGAGAGGTAGATTTAAACTGGCCTCTCTGAACGAGCTGGGTAAGCTGGACGGTGAAGATGCCCTTCCAAGCTACAGGGAGGATGTGAGGAGGGAATTTCCTAATTTAGCTGGTAGAGTAGTTCTGGACGCGGGCCATTCCCCTGCGGTCAGGGATTTCCTCTATGTGCTGGACGATCTGGAGTTTAGGGTTTTGAACGGCGAGGTAAAGGGTGACTTCCCCAACAGGCCACCTGAACCCGACCGTAAGTCGCTGGAGGTGCTGGGAAGGATTGTCAGGGAGGAAAGCGCCGTGTTCGGTCTATCCTTGGACGGGGATGGGGATAGGGCAGTATTCGTAGACGAGAGAGGTGAGATAGTACCTCCGGACCGGTTGGGAATATTGTTCGCCTTAGAGGAGGCTAGGAGCAGGGGTATACGGAGGGTAGCGTGCCCGGTCAATACAACCGGAGCTGTGGAGATCTTGGAAGAGCACGGAATCGAGGTCATCTACACCAAGGTTGGTCCGCCAGCCATGGCTGAGGCGATACTCAGGAGAGGAGCTGGCTTCGCATTTGAGGAATCGGGAAAGTACATCTGGCCGGAGAACATCCTATACGGTGATCCCGTCTATGCCACGGCCAAGTTATTACACATACTGGATGGGGAAGCCCTCTCAAAAAGACTCTCTTGGATACCGAGGAGGTACACCCGGAAGGGCGCAATCTCATGTCCGGACCATCTGAAGAAGAGGATGCTCTTGGAGGTTGAGTCGCTGGTCGAGCCCCTTGGAGATCTGGTCAAGATAGACGGTGTAAAGGTGCTCCTAAACGACGGGAGCTGGATGCTGTTCAGACCATCCGGAACTGAACCAGTGTTCAGATATCATGTCGATGCGCCCACGCTGGAGAAGGCGCTCGAGCTCGAGAGGAATGCCCTATCGCTGATCAAGAATGCGGGGAGAGCTGCAGGACTTGAGAACTTTAATTAAGATCCAGTAGCCCTTAACCCGGTGGTCTGCTTGAAGGGTTACGGCCTAATACAATGGGTCGATCTCTCATCGGGGGATCAAAGACGTGAACCTCTTCCCGATGATCTGGCTCTGAAATTCATAGGTGGTAAGGGTCTCGGAGCAAAGTTGCTCTACGATATGACCGATGAGAGGACCGACCCGCTGAGCCCGGATAACCCCCTCATATTCGCCATAGGTCCCTTCACGGGGACAGCGGTTCCCTACTCGGGGAAGGGCACCTTCATCTTCAGGTCCCCCCAAACGGGGATCATAGGAGAATCTGTCGTGGGAGGAACCTTCGGGGCTGCCTTCAGATGGGTGGGCTACACCGCCTTGGTGATAACGGGCAGGGCTGAGAAGCCTGTTTACCTAGTCGTGAGGGAAGATGGTGTTGAAGTGAAGGATGCTAGCCACCTCTGGGGGAAGACCATATACGAAACAGAGGATGCCCTCAAAAAGGAGTATGGACGCAGTTCCATCGCCTCCATAGGACCCGCTGGAGAAAATCTTGTGAAGTACGCGGTGATAGGCAATGAGAAGTGGAGACAGGCAGGTAGAACCGGCGGTGGAGCCGTCATGGGATCGAAGAAGCTCAAGGCGATAGTCATCGATTACGACACCATGAAGTGGGACGCGGCAGATCCGGATGGTGTCAGAAAATACACCTCAGAGGAGATAATACCTAGGGCTAGGGAGGAGCTGAAGTCATACTTCGAAAAGGGAACCACTGGCTTGGTTGAGCTGGCCAACGAGTGGGGGTTCTTCCCCAGCTACTACTGGTCTAGGGGCAGCGTTGAGGGGTGGGACAAGATAGCCTGGGAGGCCATAGAGAGGGAAGTTTTCGTCCATGCCAAGGGGTGCTTCGGCTGCCCAACTCCCTGTGGAAGGTACAGCAAGGTTAGAGAGGGGAAGTACGCGGGAAGCGAGGTGGAGGTGGAGTACGAGACCGTATATTCGATAGGGGGACTCGCCGCCGTCACCGACATAAAGGCCATCGTGTGGCTGAACGATCTCATCGATGGTTTGGGCATGGATACCATCACGATAGGCAACATATTCGGATTCGCCATCGAGGCATATAAGAGGGGCAAGCTTGATCCCGGCTTCAAGCTCGATTATAACGAACCAGAATCCCTGTATGAGCTCACCAAGATGATAGCTGAGAGGAGAGGTGTAGGGGATGTACTAGCCGAGGGGGTCAGGGCGGCCGCTGAGAAGCTCGGCCTACAAGACTTGGCGATACATGTGAAGGGGCTGGAGCCAGCTGGCTACGATCCTAGAACCCTGAAGAGCATGATCCTAAGCTACGGGGTCTCCTCGAGGGGTGCGTGCCACCTCAGGCTCACCGGCTATTTCGCCGACATAAAGGGACTTGGAGGAGACAGGAAATCCGTCACAAGGGAGAAGACAGAGGTACTCACTGATTTGGAGGAGAAGGGCGTCCTTGAGGACTCGTTTGTGATATGTAAATTCACTAGAACTCTGATAGACTGGGAGCAGATGGCTAAGTACTACACGCTCATAACCGGGAGAGAGACGAGCGTAACTGACCTGAAGACGGCTGCTAGGCGCATAATAAACCTGGTAAGGATGTATAATGTGAAACTCGGTGTGAGGAGGAAGGACGACAGGCTGCCAAAGAGGCTGTTCAAGGAGACGTTCGTCCATGAGGGAGAGGAGAGGAAGATAACTGAGGAGGAGCAGGAAAGGTTCTTGGACTATTATTACGAGATCAGGGGATGGGATAAGGAAGGGATCCCTAAGGAGGAGACGCTGAAGGAATACGGCCTAATCTGAAGGTTCCCTCCACCCTTTTATCTATTAACTGAGTCGGGCACACCACTCAGAGGTTTCCCCTCGAGTTCTGGCGCGGATCAGTATGCCAACTGATCATCGGAGACTCCACCCAAACATGTTCAATTAGGAAAATCCGAAGCTCGATGTGATTAAGCGATTCTTTTAATTTTTCGTATATAAATCCCAGACAAGCTTATATTAATCAAATCGGGATGTTCCTCTGCCCCAAGAGGGGGTGTCATAATGAGTGGAAAGGATTGGGGTATAGCGATAGTCCTACTTATCGTGGGTCTACTGATTGGCTATTTAGCCGTCGGACCGGGTAAGACCGTCACCACCACCGTTACGCAGACTTCCGTGAAGACCGTTACGGTCACGCAAACAGCGGGCGCCCCTCCGCCCAAGACGACCACCACCCAGACCACGCCGCCCAAGAAGTACGCTGATACCATAGTGATAGGCGTGACCGACAAGGTGTCAGACCTAGATCCGGCCAATGCCTACGACTTCTACACTTGGGAGGTGTTTAATAACATAGGGGAGGGTCCGTTCAAGTACAAGCCAGGAACCACCGAGCTGATCAAGGGGATAATAGAGGACTACGAGGTGAAGGAGGGTGGCAAGGTCTACATACTCAAGCTCAGGAAGGATCTGAAGTTCGCCGATGGCACTCCTTGCACCGCCAAGGACCTGAAGTGGTCCATAGACAGGGTGGCGAGGATAGAGGGCGATCCTGCGTGGTTCGTCCTCGATTTCGTCAATAAGACCGAGGTCATCGATGATTACACCCTGAAGATAGTGCTGAACCAGCCGGTCGCTTTCTACCCCGCGGTACTGGCCGTCCCAACCTACTTCCCCATACCCCCGGACAAGTATCCTGCCGACGAGATATCCTCCGATAACACCGCTGGGAGCGTTGGACCCTACAAGATAACCAAGTGGGTGAGGGATCAGGTCCTCATACTCGAGGCCAACCCCTACTACTACGGCGAAAAGCCTAAGACCCCCAAGGTCATAGTGAAGTTCTACAAGGACGCCACCACCCTCAGGCTGGCGCTGGAGAGCGGTGAGATAGACATAGCTTGGAGGACCCTGAACCCGACGGACATAAAGGACCTGATGAAGAAGCCGGACATACAAGTGATAGAGGGTAAGGGCTCCTTCATAAGGTACATCGTGTTCAACACGAAGATAAAGCCCTTCGACAACAAGAAGGTGAGGCAGGCCCTCGCTGCCGCCCTCGACAGGAAGGCCATAGCTGAGAGGGTCTTCTTGGGCACGGTAGATCCGCTGTACAGCCTCGTTCCCATGGGCATGTGGAGCCACATAGATGCGTTCAAGGAGAAGTACGGGGAGGCGAACATAGAGCTGGCCAAGAAGCTGCTTAAGGAGGCCGGTTACTCCGAGTCCAACAAGCTCAAGGTAGAGCTCTGGTACACGCCGTCCCACTACGGCGACACCGAGGCTGATGTTGCCGCTCTGATAAAGGAGGCGTGGGAGAAGACCGGAATGGTTGAGGTAACCGTGAAGAGCGCCGAGTGGAGCACGTACTTGGAGCTCACTAGGAAGGGACAGCTCCCCGTAACCCTCTACGGCTGGTACCCTGACTATATAGATCCGGACAACTACCTGTTCCCGTTCCTCCACACTGGCTCCAATAGGTGGCTCGGCGAGCCATACAGCAACCCAGACCTGGATAAGATACTGGAGAAGGCTCAGGTGTCCTTGGATCAGAAGGAAAGGGAGCAGCTGTACAAGCAGGCTCAGCAGATACTGGCGGAAGATGCTCCGATAGTACCTATATTCCAGGGCAAGCTGTATGTGGCTGCCAAGAAGAATGTGCACGGTATAGTTCTCGACCCGATAATGCTGCTCAGGTATTACCTGATATACAAGGAAGCCGGCAGCTGAACTCCCCTCTCCCTTTTTATCTTTCCCGCTAGGGTGGATTCCAGATGTCACTAAGGGCCTACGTGATAACTAGGATCCTCATGACCATCCCCATGATCCTCATTTTGCTGACGTTAGTCTTCCTCGTCATGAGAGTACTCCCAGGAAACCCGGTGATAGCAATAGTAGGGATGAAAGCCTCTCCCGAGTACATAAAGAAGCTGGAGCACCAGCTGGGCCTAGATAAGCCCCTATGGCAGCAGTACTTGGACTACTTGGGGAATCTGCTCAAAGGGGATCTGGGGAGGTCGATGATATGGGGGAAGAGGCCCGTCATCCAGGAGATAATGGATCACTTTCCAGCCACTTTGGAGCTGACGATCGGAGGCTTCTTGGTCAGCGTCCTCTTGGGATTGGCCACAGGTATGGTCGCGGGGATAAGATCAGGGGGCAAGGTAGACGCTTCGATGAGAATCTACAGTATCGTCGTGTACTCCCTCTTCATACCCCTGCTTGGGATGATGCTGCAGCTAGTGTTTGGGGTATGGCTTCACTTGCTGCCGGTGGGTGGGAGGATAGACCCGGGTATGGAACCTCCACCAATAACAGGCCTGTACGTCCTGGATTCGATCATTAGCCTGAAGATGGACAGCCTGCTCAACTCGCTAGCCCACCTCGCGCTCCCGTCGTTCACCTTAGGGTTGGTCCTATCCGGCATATACACTAGGTTGGTGAGGTCCAGCCTGATAGAGGTGCTGGGGCAGGACTTCATAAGGGCCTGCAAAGCTAGGGGCCTTCCTGGAAGGGCTATCCTGTTCAAGCACGCGTTGAAGAACGCGCTGATCCCTATACTTACCATGATGGGCCTTCAGTTTGCCCTTCTGTTAGCTGGAGCCGTGCTCACCGAGACCACATTCTCGTGGCCTGGAATGGGTACCTTCCTCGTCGAGAGAATAACTTACAGGGACTTCACCACGATACAGGGATCTATCGTGTTTTACGCACTGTTCGTGGCCCTCGTCAGTTTGGTCGTCGATCTAGTGTATGCATACGTAGATCCTAGGATAAGGTATTGAGGTGATTTGATGAGGACGTTCAACTTCTCTCGCTTCCTCAGTTCCGTGAGGGATGCTGGGCTGGATGGCTACATGATGGTGGTCGGCCTCATCATAGTGCTTGTCGTCTTGGTGATGGCCGTGTTCGCCGAGTTCATAGCACCCTACGACCCCATTAAGACCGTGGGCATGCCCGTAACCCCCCCATCTCCAGAATTCCCTTGGGGGACTGATACCATAGGCAGGGATGTGTTCAGCCGCGTCGTCTACGGTTCTAGGACCATAATGATAGTGATACTGATGTCAACTGCCCTCTCAATGGCGGTGGGCATACCCTTGGGTCTCATCTCCGGGTACGTCGGAGGTCCCCTCGACAGGGTACTTTCCTTGGTGATGGACAGCATATACGCCTTCCCAGGGCTTATTCTGGCTATAGCTGTAGCTGCAATGCTCGGACCCGGTATCTACAACACATCCATATCCTTGGCAGTGGTATACATCCCCACCTATTTCAGGATGGTGAGGGGGCAGGTCCTTTCGCTGAGGGAGCAGCTGTTCGTGGAAGCAGCTCGCGCCTTGGGCGCCACCGACTGGAGGATACTTCGCAAGTACATCTTCCCCAATGTGTTCTTCATCATAGCCGTGGTGTTCTCACTCAATGTGGCTGATGCCATCCTGACCGAGGCGGGTCTGAGCTTTCTGGGACTGAGTGTCCCAGCGCCCACGCCCGACTGGGGATTTGACCTTAAGAACGGCCAGAGATACTTCCTGTCAGGCAAGTGGTGGCCCGTGGTATTCCCGGGAACCATGATAATACTGTTGGCCTTGGGCTTCGGTCTGCTGGGCGAGGGGCTCAACAGGATGCTGGGGCAGAAGGAGGTGAGATGAGTGCTATTGGAGATAGATGACCTCCATGTCTATTACTTCACCAAGAGGGGCGTGGTCCGGGCAGTTGAGGGCGTCTCCTTTCAGCTAGACAGGGCCGAGATACTGGGAGTGGTGGGCGAGTCCGGGAGCGGCAAGAGCACGCTTGGACTAGCGATAATGAACCTCGTTCCTTCTCCCGGGAGAATAGTGAAGGGGAGCATCAAGCTGGACGGGAAGGACTTGACCAAGATGAGCGAGAGGGAGCTCAGGGAGATCAGGGGGAAGGAAATAGCGATGGTCTTCCAAGATCCCATGACCTCCTTGGATCCGCTCATGAGGATAGGTGACCAGATAGTTGAGACCATCCTAGCTCACGAGGATATAAGCAAGGAAGAGGCCAAGAGGAGGGCCCTGGAACTCTTAGAGGAGGTCGGTATCTCGAAGGATAGGTTCAACGACTATCCCCACCAGTTGAGTGGGGGGATGAGGCAGAGGGTCATGATTGCGATGGCCATCTCCCTGAACCCCAAGCTCATAATCGCCGATGAGCCGACCACCGCCCTCGACGTCATAGTACAGGACCAGATAATGGAGCTATTTTCCAAACTGAGGGACGAATTCGGAGTGGCGATAATACTGATATCCCACGATCTAGCACTGGAACTGGAGGTATCCGACAAGATCGGGGTGATGTACGCCGGTTGGCTGATGGAACTCTCTAGGGCGGAGGAGCTAGCTAAGAAACCCTTGAATCCCTATGCGAGGGAACTCTTGAAGGCCATACCCAACGTAGAACTGGAAGAACAGGAGCTCGTGTCTATCCCAGGATCTCCACCGGATCTCCACGACCCCCCACCGGGCTGCCGGTTTCACCCCAGGTGTCCGGATGCGATGCCCATCTGCACCAAGGAGGAGCCACCCACCAAGTCGATCGACGGGAGGTTCGTAAAGTGCTGGCTGTACGGAGGGTGATTTAATGTTGCTGAAGGTGGAGAACCTCAAGAAATACTTTCCAGTGGCCAAGACCTTCATAGAGAGGCTTCTCACTAGGGAAGAGAGATATGTCAGGGCGGTGGATGGGGTAAGCTTCCACATAGAGGAAGGAGAGGTATTCTCTTTGGTTGGAGAGTCCGGCAGCGGGAAGACCACCACTGGAAAATTGGTGCTGAGGTTAATTGAACCCACCTCCGGGAAGGTCGTCTTCCAAGGGAAGGACATAACCTCCATGGGCAAGAAGGAGCTCCGACTGATGAGGAGACACATGCAGATAATCTACCAAGATCCCTACGCATCCCTCAACCCCAGGATGAGGGTCGGAGAGGCCATAATGGATCCTCTCCTGATCCACCGGATAGCGGAGGGGAGAGATGCCAAGGAGATGGTGCTGGAGATGCTCGAGAAGGTGGGACTCACGCCCCCGGAGACGTTCTTCAACTCATATCCGGCCTATCTAAGCGGGGGTCAGAGGCAACGCGTCGCCATAGCTAGGGCCATGATCACTAGGCCAAAACTGGTGGTGGCCGACGAGCCGGTCTCCATGATAGATGTCTCCCTGAGGGCCTCCATCTTGGATCTGATGATGGATCTCAGGAAGGAGTTCGGCGTCGCCTACCTCTTCATAACCCACGACCTAGCGGTAGCCAAGTACATCTCCGACAGGATAGCCATAATGTACTTGGGTAAGATAGTCGAGCTCGGAAGGACGAAGGACCTCTTCAAGAACCCACTGCATCCATACACCAAGGCCTTACTGAGCGCCATACCTGTACCCACTCCGGGCAAGAAGAAGGAGAGGTTGAGGTTGAAGGGCGAGATTCCCTCGGCGATAGACATCCCTCCAGGGTGCAGATTCCACCCGAGGTGCCCCATGAGCTTCGAACCTTGCGATAAAGAGGAGCCCTCCTTGATTGAGATGGAGCCAGGTCATTTCGTGGCCTGCCACCTACACAGGTGAACTCACCCTTTCTTTTTATGTACGAAAGAGCCCTAACTTGACCTCATGGTGTGAATGTAGAAAGGGAGTTAGGGCTCTGGCCCTCCTCCCCCTCTCTCCTTCCCCTTGTCCTTGGAGAGCCAGTCCTTCACGATCTCCATCAGTTCCATGGGTATGAGGAACTTGGTGGCTTCGGAGGACCCTATCACCTTGAGCCCGTCTAGGTACTGGAGCTTCATGGTCTTCTCGTCCAACGCCTTCGCCACCTCGTCTATGGTCTTGAGAGCCAAGGCATATCCCTCAGCCTTGAGTATTTGAGCCTGCCTCTCACCCTCAGCCTTCAGGATCGCTGCCTGCTTCTCCCCCTCTGCCACCTTAATGGCAGCCTCCTTCCTACCTTCTGCCTCCGTCACCATGGCCCTCCTGTTACGTTCTGCGGCCATCTGCTTTATCATTGCCTCCTGAACGCTCTTGGGTGGTAGGATCTCCCTGATCTCAACGTTGGTTATCTTGACGCCCCAACGCTCGGTCACCTCATCGAGCTTGACCCTCAGGATGTTGTTTATCTCGTCCCTCTTCGCCAAGACCTCGTCCAACATCATCTCCCCTATGACCGCTCTCAGCGTGGTTGTGGCTATGCCTATCGCCGCGCCTTTGAAGTCCGAGACATTGAGAACGCTCGCCATGGGATCGACTACCTTGTAGTAGACGATGAAGTCTATGTCAGTGGGGGCGTTATCCTTCGTTATGCATGTCTGATGCGGCACATCGAAGTAGCTCTCCCTCAGGTCTATCCAAATTACTTGATCTAGGATGGGTATCCTGAACACTATCCCAGGGCCTTTCACTCCCAAGAACCTGCCCAACCTCAGGATAACGAGTCTCTTGAACTCGGGTACTATCTTTATGGCCGAAGCTAAGAACAGGATCAGGATGAAGACGACAACAGCTATAAGGAACTCGGAAATACCTAAAACTACCGCTTGGATCATTCTCTCACCACCTTAACCTTGAAACCTTCTATACCGACTATCCTCACCCTCTCCCCCTCATCTATACTCTCATCCGAGTAAGCTGTCCACAGCTCGGAGCCCACGAGGACCACTCCCTCCTTACCCGGTCTTATGGCCACCTTGACGATGCCCGTCCTCCCTATTATGTTCTCAGGGCTCAGAGGGCTGGTTTTCTTGGCCAAGATTTCCCTTATCTTATACAGGTAGAACCCAACGAGGCCGGAGAAGACCACCAAAGCGACCATCACTGCCTCGACGCTCAAGGTAGGCGCTATGAGGGGCCCCGACTCGTAAACTAGCAGGAGGCCCAGGGCGGAGATCACGGCGCCAGTCAAGGCTAAAAGCCCATGACCTGTCTTCAACTCTAGGAATATGGTCGCCGCTCCCATCACCATGAGTATTATGGCCGCAAGGCTCGCTCCTATGAGGCCGAATGCGTAAAGCCCCAGCACTATCATTATAGTGCCACTCGCTTCCATCACGAATGTCGGGTGCGTGAGCCCGAGCAGGACCAGTATTATCCCCAGAATGAAGATGACCCAAGCGTTCAGGGGATCCGTTATGATGAGAAGGAAGGACACTCTTGCATCAGGATAGTACTCCTCGACGTCCTTAGGCCAAC
>JACXSR010000066.1:0-19463 GCA_035319845.1 Thermoproteota archaeon | reverse complement strand
AGGCCTCCTCTCGACGGCCTCCTCCTTTACTATGAGCCTCTTGCCCTCGAACTCGAGCTCGAGGGTCTCTCCAGCAAGAGCGCCGGGCTTCACGCTCACTTCAATGGGCTGCTCGTCTCTCATCGGGTAAAAGATCTTCCAAACATTGGCCTTGAGTCCAGGCCTCTTCTCCTCGAGGAATTCAAGTATCCGGTCCGTCATGGGAACTCCAACCCTTCTCGTTACCATATTGCTCACCTCTCGCACTGCCCGTTATGGGGCCAGTCTACTCCCTCGTGCTACTGTCCATTTAAAAATATAACTGCGAGAGTTATCCTGTCGGATAGGTGGTTTCCCTGAGCGGCCTTGAGGGTAGTATTGTCCCATACAGCTTCCTAGGGATCCAGGAGAACTACAAGGATGCGAGTTATGTCATAGTAGGTGTGCCCTACGACGCGACCTCTTCCTGGATGCCTGGCTCCAGAGCCGGACCTCTGGCTATAATTGAGGCATCTCGCTACATGGATCCATACGACATGGAGCTGAGATGCATCCCGGCTGAAGCGGGTTTGCATACCCTCCCAGAGCTCTCCGTGCTGGAATTGACCCCTGAATCTATGGTGGACACCGTAAGAGGCGTAGTGAGTAAGTTGGCCAATGATGGAAAGGTTCCCGTGTTGCTTGGAGGTGAGCATACCCTTAGCATCGGAGGCGTACTGGGAATAAGAGATGAGATAGAAGTTTATGTGACTCTCGACGCTCATGCGGACTTCTACGATAATTACGAGGGACGGAAAATATCTCACGCTACGGTATCCAAGAGGATTAGCGAGCTGGTAGACGAGGTAATCATATACGGAGTAAGGACTGTAGGCTGGGAGGAAAAAGAGGAAATTAGCTCATCAGACAATGTCACCCTGATCCCACAATACGCTCATGGGAGCGAGGCTCTGGAGGCTCTTCTCATAGAGATAGAAGGGAAGAAGGTATATCTGAGTGTGGACATGGATGTGCTCGATCCGTCCATACTCCCATGCTTGGGTACCCCCGAGCCCGGAGGGATGAATTATGGTGAGATGGTATCGATTCTCAGGAAGATCATAATGGAGGGGGATGTTGTGGCGATGGACTTCGTCGAATTTTCCCCGTGTCCAGGCATGAGATCCGATGCCTACACCGTAGCGAAGCTAGTCTACAAGTCCATAGGGTATCATGTCCTTCACTCTAGGAAGCAGGATCTCGGATGTGACTCCAATGAGTAGGATCTCTATCCACGCCTTGATCAATATCCCATAGACTACCGCGTCGGTGATCCATCCTGACACTTGGGGAGCTATAATCGGTATCCAGAGCTTGAAACTGGCCCATGTGAAGAGAGATTCCGGAATATAACCCAGCAATAGAGCTAGGAATGGATGATCCGTTTTCTTGGATAGAAGTCCCGTAAACAAACCAGTTAGAGCTTTCCCTGGGAATATCAGGGATCCGGCTAGGGGGCCCAGTCCTCCTAACAGCCCGAACCTGACGAAAGGTACCAGCGATATGATCGCTCCCACTAGAGCAGCGTCGACCGGACCTAGCATATAAGCAGAGAACACGGTGGCGATATGCGACAAGTCCACTGCTATTTGGGGGTGTAAATTACCTAAAATCGTCGAGAAAAGGGCAAGCACGTTTCCCAAAGCTCCGAACATCGCTACAGCGGCGACTCTTTTACTCCTACTGTGGACCGCCAACCCGAGCCACCGGCTCGACTATGATTTCAAAAATAAAAATATTTCTAAAATGAAATTACTCCGCTATCTCCAACTCGGGAGTCCCAACTATCGCCCTAACTAAATCTCTGAGTCCCTCTCCACTCTTAGCCGATACGGGTATTATGGGAACCCCGTTCCCCAGCATTTCCCTTATGGCCTCCTCCCTCGTATCGTACTCATAATCTTCCAATCTATCTACCTTGTTCGCTGCTATCACTAATGTCTCCCTGCCTTTACCGAGCTCAGACAAGATCTTCAGACTCTCAGCGAGCTTAACTCTCATGAGATCAACTTTATCGGACACATCCACCACCAAAACTTGCCTATGGGAATGAGTTATGTCCAAGAGGTTCAACTGGAAGGAGGCAATTAACCGCGGATCCAAGTCTAGGACGAAACCTATCGTGTCCACTAAGTAGGTGTTTTCCCCTTCTATCCCCCCATACTTGGAGGACAGGGTGGTAAAGGGCATATCGCTGACGGGCTTTTCGAACCCCGTTAAGGCGTTGAATAGGCTCGTCTTCCCAGCATTGTAATACCCGGTCAGCACCGCAATCCTTGCCCCTCCCTCAATCCTCTTCATTATTTCAATCTCCTTCTGCCTGCTGAGCTTGTCTATTTTCCTCCTCAGGATCTTCATTCTCTTCTGTATTGCCCTGATCTGCTTGTGGTAGGCGTATTCTCCCCCTCCTCTGAAACCAGCCCTCATCTTCTTGTATTTTATGGATGCCGATAGCTTGACATAGGGAAACGCCTTCTCCAAGGTAGCTAGTTCTATCTGGAGCTTCGAGAGTATGTCGCTCGCGGCCTCTCTGAATATCATTAGAGTGACATCGTATCTGTCTATGACCTCAACGCCGAGTTTCCTCTCCAAATTCCACTTCTGCTTACTAGTTAAGGTGTTATAGACGACAAACACATCGGGGTCTGTCCTTTTGATCCTCTCACGAATTTCCTCTACCTTACCCTTTCCGAACACATAATCTACGGTTTCTTTCGGTCTTACTTGGATTATCCTCTCCACTATCTTGTAACCGAGAGCCCGGAGTAGGGATTCCAGCTCGCCCATCCTTATCTTGTACATGTGATGGTCGTGGACATTCGTCTTGACCATTCCCGTTACGGCCCTATACCCGGCCACTTACTCTTTCCTCCCCTTTCTGTGCATCCTGATATCGAGTAAATAAACTGTTCGCTCTGAGAGCTACAGGTAAGGATTACGAGGCCTTTCTGTGAGCTCCCTTGGCCCCTTAGCGGTGGCATCCACGATCATCTTACCCTGAGGGAGCCTGATAACTCTCTTCTCACCATCCAGTTCAATCTCTCTCAAGTTACTGTGATCTAGGGACGACCCCTTGATTCCTGAAATCACCTTGAAGTCGTCGGGTATATGCGCCCTCTGAAGCACGGCCCTCATGACCTCCACGTAATTCGACACATCCACATCATCGTCGACTATGATAACCCTCTTCAAGCTCTTATGGGCGGATATAGCCATTAACCCCGCCAAAGCGGGCTGATCAGGCGAGCTTTTCCTTATAGAGATCGCGGCCTCGATCCAACCGGCCCCGCCTGGGGTCATGGCCACATCCACCACATCCGCCACTTCGGATACCCTATCCTCTATGAGGGGCTCTACTGGAAGGCCCATCAGAAGCTGATGCTCACTTCCAGCGGGAAGTATAGCTTGGTAGAACCCATTAGGCCTAGCGTATATTTCCTCTACCTCGAAGACCGGTTGTTGCCTGACTATATCCTTTCCCAAGATCTCGTAGAAGGGGCCCTCAGGAGCCCTCTCGTTAGCTAGGATCTTCCCACATATGACTATCTCGGAGCTAGAAGGGGCCCAAGCTTCAACTCCCTCGCACGGAGAGAGGTCCACAGGCTCCCCAGCTATCCCTCCAGCCAACCCCATCTTGTCCATGTTCTCGGCGGGAACCGCTGATGCCACCATCACCTCGAGGGGGCTTCCAATGGATATGGCAGCAGGCAGGTCCTCATCCCTCTCTGAGAACCTCTCTATGATTCTACTGAGCTTCCTACCCTCTACAGCCCTTAAAACGAGTCTTTTGTCTCCGAGAGGCATCATTCTATGATAAGATGACGAGAAGAGACCATCTTCATCCTTAAACACAACAATGGAGGCTGTCATGTATGGCCCGGGCTCGCCCGTGTAGTGCTTGAGGATGGGAAGATCTGACAGGGTGATGTTCACCTTAACCCATTTGGGATCACCTTTCACAGGCGGTATTGGATTCTTGAGGGCCCTCCTTATCCTATTTCGCATCTCTTTCATATCAGATACACCGAAGGAAACTAGCAAGGTCTCCCTTGATGTAGCCACTCCACCCACTACCCTAAAGGCGCTTCTCCTTCCATCGATTAACAGAGGCTTTTCGAATAGAACTGCCTTCTTACCGTCCCATTTCTTGAGGTAAGCAGCGATTTCGTATTCAGTAGAGGTCTCCTCATCGACTATATGGAGGAGGTCTTTATCCTCTAGTCTTTTCAGGGCGAGCCTGAGCTCCATAAGCCTCCCTCTACCCAACCCTAACATCTTTTTATTCCCTACTCCGGATTCCAACCGAGGTGTCCTTCCCCATGTGGAAATTCGGTGAAAGGACTCACTTCATAAGGGAGCTGCGGGATCTTCCTGAAGGAGAACGGGTTAGGATAGCTGGTTGGGTGTACAGGAAGAGCGAGTTAGGGGGTGTCGTGTTCATACGACTTCGAGATTCCACCGACGTAGTCCAAGTGGTGGTCAAGGAGGGAGAGGTTGGGCAAGACGATCTGGAGCGCGCGAGGAGTGCGGGCATTGAGGCATCCTTGATAGTGGAGGGCAGGGTGAGGAGGGACCCCAGATCCCCCACGGGAGTAGAACTTCTCGCATCTAATGTGAGAGTAGTGGGACATTCCCACGATTTCCCGATAAAGCCCGATTCTGGCGAGGAGTTCTTGTTGGATAACAGGCACCTCCACCTCAGGACCACTAAAATGAGGAACGCTCTCCTGATTAGAAGGGAAGTGATGAGGGCGGTCGAGGAATGGTTCATAACCAACGGATTTGTCAGGGTTGAGGGCCCGACCTTCGTGGGGGCCGCTGTTGAGGGAGGAGCCACGCTATTTGAGGTTCCATACTTCAACAGGAAGGCCTACCTGACTCAGAGCTCTCAGTTCTACCTTGAGGCCGCCATATTCGCTTTTGAAAACGTGTATACTATACAGCCGAGCTTCAGGGCGGAGAAATCCAGAACTAGAAGACATCTAACCGAGTTCTGGCACGCTGAGGCGGAAATGGCTTGGGCGGACCTCGGTGGGATGATGGATGTGGTTGAGTCCCTACTAAAATATGTATCCCAGAAGGTAGTGGAACGGGCTGGCCATGTACTGGAGGCCCTAGGAAGGAGATTCGAACCTTTGGAAGGAGATTTCCCGAGAATCACATATGACGAGGCGGTCGACATCGCTAAGAGGAAGGGTGCATCCATAGAGTGGGGAGAGGACTTCGGAACTGAGGTGGAGAGGGCTATCTCGCTCGAGTTCGATTTACCCGTATTCGTGACCCACTATCCAAAACAAGCCAAGGCTTTTTATCATAAGCCTGACCCGGAGAGACCGGACGTAGTCCTCTGCGCCGATTTATTAGCTCCAGAAGGGATAGGTGAAATAGTGGGAGGCGGGCAGAGGATAGAATCTGAAGAGGAACTTCTGATGAGGATAAGGGAGGAGGGGCTGAATCCATCCGACTATAAATGGTACATAGATCTCAGGAAGTACGGTAGTGTTCCCCACTCGGGCTTCGGCCTTGGGATAGAGAGAACGATAAGGTGGATAGCTGGCCTCCCGCACATAAGGGACGCGATCCCATTCCCAAGGACCCCAACTAGGCTCTACCCCTGATCTCCCTCCTCCAACTTCGCTTCTTTCACCTGCCTGAAAGGCGTGTTCAGGACCTCTTGAAGCTTTCTAGCTTTAGCCTCACCAACCACTCTCCTCAACCTATGGAAGTCAGCGTTGAAGACGTCTTTTAATGTCCCAAACTCGTTTAACAACTTTTCAGCCGATTTAGGGCCTATAGAAGGAAAGCTTACGAGGACAGCGTAAGCCTCCTCCCAAGATCTGGGTCTCCTCCTCCTCTTCACGGGTATTATTGAAGGCCTGTCTCCCTCAACCTTCCTAGAAAGATAGGCCAGGAACCTGGCTGTGTCCTCGGGAGATGTGACGTGAATTACAGAGACACCTCTCAGGGCTAGGGAAGATAACGCTCCCAAATAATGAGGGACGGCGTTACGTCTGATATGGAAGTAGGGCTCCTCTATCAATATTATAATGACTTCACAGCTGGTCCTCATTTGTTCGACTTGGTCAAATAGTCTACCGTCGTAAATCGACTTAATGAAATCACTCAATGATTTTCTCTCCACACAAACGTTGGTGCCAATTAAATAATCAGAGACTTCGATTCTCCTCCTCTCTATGATAACTCCCTGCTTTCTGAGTAATTTCTCTATGAGCTCAGGTTCTCTATCGTCCATAATTATCCTCAAGATCCTCACCGTTGAGCCACACGCTTCTTATCTCCTTAATTAATTCCCTACTCTCCCTCGAAGAATCAGCGTACTCCATCTCATCTAATACCATCCTAACGGCACCACTCTCCAAGTATGTCGCTCTCCCCCGGACTATTACTTCGCGACCGATCATTTCCCCCGCTACCTTATCGGTCGGGACTGAGTGAGAGGGCTCTCCCAGCTCATCAGCCGCCTTGATCACATCCTCAGTGCTCATTCCCAGTATCTTCTCGGCCCTATCTCTGAAGGCCACGACCCTTGCTATCCCGGTCCCATCATCTATTGTAAATGTCAGGTAGAGTAGCGGGGTGGCTCTCTCTAATTCACCGCAGTTGGGACAGTAAAATTTGCCGTACTCGAACTCCACACGCGCGCCGCAGTTGGGACAGTGCCAAGTCACCCTAGCCGTGTCTGAGAACGAGATAACTGTCCCTCTAAACTCCCTTAGACCATCGGATGATTCTCCTATCCACATTCTCCTGTATTTTATCTTCTTGGCCGCCTTTTCTAGTCTAGAGGGGACTAGTTGCGGAATTTTCTCCACAATCTCGACGGTCCCGGACCTGCTCAGGACGAGTAACCCGTCATTATCAGCGTACACTGGTCCGAACCTGAGCCTGAAAGGGGGTTTCTCCTCCGACAATAGGTCGGCCCAATCCCCCCAAACCCTCAGAATTTCGAGGGAACCATCAACTTCGATCATCAAGTCGAGGAATTTCTTACCCTTAGCTCCTATCTCCTCCAAAGGAAACACGAAGAGAACTATACCCTCGAGCGGACCGCTGCTACCCTCCTCCAATACCTCTAGTTTGGTTCGCGGTGTGGAATGGAGCTCCAAGGAATCATCTCTCATGACCACTCTAGCGTCAGTGAGGATTACAGTGGACCCCTCCACCAAGCTGTCTGTAAAAAGTGCCTTGTCACCCCAGAGGACCACTCTCACAATATCTCCTTCTTCATCCTTCATTAAGATGGAGGCCCTTCTTCCGGTGCTGCCATCGCTCCTCGTGAACTCTGAGACGGGATACACTCTAACAACAGTTCCCTTGAAATCGATCACACTGCCATCCTCATCGTAGAGCTCCCTGACCCTCAGGACTCTCCTCTCTTCTACAGGCAGATCCTCGTATCCACTGGGCAGAACCTCTATGTCAGATCCTGAGTCGAGATGCAAGGCCACTCTACCGAATCTTTCCGAGACTCTTGCGTTGGTGATTTTGATGACATCCCCTTCTCCTATCTCTCCTCTCCTAATCCTGTCGACCAGACTCTTCGACCATACAACAACGTCTATATGCCCTGTCTCATCCGCTAATTTGAACTCAGCCCTCTCAGATGGTTCTCCACTTCTGTTGACGTAGCTAAGTATGCCATACATCCTCACGATCTTCCCTTGAACAGTGGCCTTCCTCATTCCCGGTACTAACTTACTTATCTTGATAGTGGGATAATGGACCTGCTCCTCCTTGGACACCTGACCGACGTCTAACTCAACGGCTATGAGGGAGAGGGCTCCGTCGGGCTTGACTAGACCCTTCATCTCTTCAACGTATCTCTTCACCCTTTCTAGAACCTCTTCTACTGTTAGGCCGGCTTTGGAAGCGACCAATCTTACCTTCTCCATGAATTCCTCGTCGAAGTCCTCATCCCTTCCTTTTTCCAACCTCAAACACCCAAGCCCTCTACCTCCACAACCGACGGCTTATTCAATCCACCCTCCACTCTAAACTTAACCGGTAAGAATTTCTCCACTAGCCATATATTACTTTCAGCATGTAATGTTAGCCTCGAGATACCTATTCTCGATCTGCCCGAGGCTAATGCCAGATAGGGGATTATCATATCCCCCGAGTGATTATCAAAAGCCATCTCCGTATCTAACTCATCCAGTAACTTGGTAGCGGCGTTCCTCCCAACCACCTCGCTCGGCTTACCCCTCTCCCCGAGATCATCAGCGCCTATAACGGGCTCACTTTCCGTCCAGAGAACTAGGCCGGCACCTGGACCGAGATGCCCGTCCTGGGACCAGTCTTCCTCCACATCCACCCTGAATCCTTTACTCTCCAAAATTTCACTGGCCGACTTGATCATCCTCCTAGTGACATGCTTGGGAAGTTTGACCGCGTGCGCTCTTCCTCTAATGAGGGTGACACGCTCCCTCTTCACCTTATCCAGACCTGAGAGGTCCGAGGGTTGTACTCTCAGCTCCACCAGTCCGCCGCCCCTTGGATAGTGCCCTCTTTTAATCAACCTGATCTCCGCACGGGCCCCCATTATAGCGATATTTGGGAGGAAAACCTCCCTCATGTAATCGATCGGAGGGGCCATTGGAACATCAGTTCCTCCTCTAATTAGGAATCTCACACCACTACCTGACGTCAGACATGCTGGTAGTAAAGCCTGCATCACTAAGGTCACACTTCCAGCTGTACCGATATCCACCTCAAACGTTCCCCCTCTCTTACTTCTAGGTATAAAGAGCACTCGAGTTGACCCTACCTTCGCTCCCTCCACCCGAGCATCAGTTAACTTGGCTAAGGCCATTACTGCGTTGAGATGCTGTGGCCTAAGGCCTGGTTTCTTCCTCTTAGCCCTTATATTGTACACCTCAACTGGTCTTAGCGTGACTGCGGACAAAGACAGAGCATATCTGAGTATAGATCCTCCGCCCTCCCCGTAACTTCCATCGACCCTTATCGGCTCCATACAGATGGGAAGGCCCTGTGTTTCCCTTTAAATAGCATTCCTTGGTTCTTTAGATTCGGTGAAAGGGGATGGCGGGAACGAGGATCAAATTCGTCATAGAGGAGGTGGATGGCAGGTACGTTGGAATAGGGATCGGTGGAAGGGAGCTTTACTGTAATACGATCCCCCTTCCCTCTAAAGAGGAGGCAGAGGCCGATCTTAGGGCCACTTGTTACTCGGCTTGGGGTGACTCCTTGGACTTGGTGCCGGAGTACCACATACCCTCGGCCTACGAACTGGCCCTCCTAATAAGCAAGCTATTCTCCGGGGAGAATGTTGATCTCTCCGGGATTAGGCTGGCCCGCCATCCCCGAGAGAAGTTCTGGAATGCCATACTCCTGATGAGTTCCATCCCGAGAGGGATGGTAACCACATATGGAGAATTGGCGAGGGCCCTTGGCACATCACCCAGAGCAGCAGGAAACTACGCCTCTAGAAATCCCTTCCCACTCATAGTCCCTTGTCACAGGGTGATAAGGAGCGACATGAGGATAGGAGGTTACAGCTATGGCCCCATACTGAAAGCCTCCCTCTTAATTGCTGAAGGCGTAAGGGTGGACTTCGACACGGGCAAGGTGGATCCTTCCAAGGTGATCAGATCCGAGGAGTTATTGTCCCTCAAGGAGGTGCGGGGAATTGTCAGTTACCACCAAACCCGTCTTCGCATCTGACTTCGGTACTTCCTACTACAAATTCGGGCCATGGTGGCTCATGAAGACGGGGCCCGACATGGTAGAGAACAGAGGATACTTTCCGAAGATATCAAAGCTCTCAGCAGAGGTCAGGGGGATAAAGTCTAGGGAAGTAGTGGTGGGTAACGAGGTAGCGGAGTACTTGGAATCCAGAGCAGATCTATCGAGGCTTTACTACCCCATGAGAAATGGGATAGTGGAGAGGGGGGATGAAAGGGGGTGGAAGGTCATAAAGGAGCTTGTGAGATACGGACTTCTCAAATACCATCCTGGAAAAACCGACACTACCGGAGTTCCCTTCCATGGTTTCTTTGTAGTCGCTTCGTTGGCTGCCCAAGCGCCGACGTACATGTATGAGAGGCTGTTTGAGATCCACAGGGAAGTGAATGCCGAGGAAGGGGGTGATCTCGTAAGGGCGGTCACCATAATACCGCAGCCATTAGCGGTAGCCATAGCGGAGAAGGCCGTGACATGCGTTGTGGTTGAAGCAGGCCATGGAAATACCCAAATAACCCCTATAAGCAGGGACGTAATCAAGACCGCCCTGATCCCCCTTAATAGGGGAGGTAGTGATTCGGATAGGATCGCGGCTCAGATCTTAAAGGACTTGGGCTACTCTGACTTGGCTAGAGAGGAGAAATTTGTCCGTATATTCAAAGAATCCGTAGGTCTTCTTCCCCTAGACGTAGATAAAGCCATATCTTGGGCGAGAGACCATCCTAGCGCACTCCAATCTATCTTTCGCATTCCAGGCACTACTGTTGAAGTGGATATGGGAGATAAAGCATGGCAGAGGTTCCTCATCGGCGAGTTCTTCTTCAATCCCGGACACGAGATCTTCGAGAGCTACTACTCTAGGGGCTTTACACCACCCAAAGATACTCTCGTTGGTGGAGAGGTAATTCCTGGAGATGTAAGCCTCGCTGAGGCCATAAGAGAAGCCATTTCTAAGACTCCCGTTGAACTGCAATCCTCCATAGTGAGGCATGTGATTCTATCTGGAGGGGCCTTTAACTGGCAAGTTCCCAAAGGGTTAGAGGGCATAGCTACAGACTCGCCTACCAAGCTTAAGATCATGATGAAATCTGTGGGGCTGGATACCGAGCCTAAAATGGTTTCAGATCCCCAGTTTAGCGTGTGGAGGGGAGCCATAGTGTACGGACTAGCGGTGGGAGAGGGGATAAAGTGGGACT
The DNA here is from genome assembly GCA_035319845.1 of Thermoproteota archaeon. GTDB lineage: Archaea > Korarchaeota > Korarchaeia > Korarchaeales > Korarchaeaceae > Korarchaeum. Next base: position 8,526 of record JACXSR010000066.1, on the reverse strand, counting down.
GGGGGAAAATGGAGGGATGGTTCTATATAGAATGAACCATATCTTGAAATTGAATAGCGTTCTCAAAGCTGAAATAAGAGTTATTGAACAAAACGTAATTCTCCTTCAGGGACCACCCCTCCACGATCTCTATGAGCTTTTCTAACTCCTCCCGCTCATACTTATGGGAGTAGATGATCCTTTTTCCCTCTCTTCTTCCGTGTAATCTATAATACCGGAACTCACCGTAGACAGGGGCTTCGTACATAGGATCCACCACGTGGGAAATCCCCAGATCCTCTAACAAGTCTTTGAACTTCGGGCTTTTGAACCAACCGGCCTCTCTAACTTCCCATGCTAGTAAGAAGTCCCCTGAGACTGTGGAAAAGAACTCCCGAGCATTAGAGAGATTGACCTCATTAAATTCGAAGGAGGGTGGGCTTTGGAAGACCACGATATTGGCCCCTAGCTCTCTCAACAGGGCCTTAAATTCCTCCCATAGCTCGAAGTTCTCCTTCGTAGGTTTGAGTGATCCATAGGAGTCGTCCTTGGGAAGTCCCGTTTTGCTCCAGATTCTACTCTTAGGATCATGGGTGAATGCCATCCAAGCCTTCGCCGTGAATTCAAAATCTCTAGGGGCCTCTTCACGCCATTTTCTGAGGGTCTCAACCTTAGGAGGTTTGTAGAATGTCTTTTGAATCTCTACTAACTTGAGTTTTTCGTAATACCTCTTTCTAGAAACCTGAAATCCACAGCAACCGACCTTCACGGTAACAGATATCCCCATTTCTCCACCATCGCCTCCACATCTTTGTCCCTCTTGATTACTGATAAGGGGTTCTCACCTCTCATGAAAGAGTCAAGTATCTCCCTCATGGATCTCACTCCGGCTAAGATGCCCTTGGGATGATCGTACACTCCTAGATCCCCGTTAATGATCACCTGCAGATCTTCAGGTATGTTAGCAATGGCTATCCCCTGATGGACTTGGGGGGCAGTTAACGGCATCGCAGCACCTTTCCCACCCCCTATGATCTCGTCCAACCTTCTAATGATTTCCAAGTCTTCCCTCTTCCATGCCACGGGTCTCTCAATTAGATCGAAGCCGCTGACCCTTAGGAGCTTGTAAACGACTTCAATCCCTAGACCTGTCTCCTTGACGAGGCAGTCCACACCTCTCGCTGCTAAGAATATGTCATCAAGGAACTCAGTTGCGAGTTCGAGCCTGCTTAAGTCCCAGCATAGGTGGACGTAAAATCCCCTCATTCCCAACGAAATGGCGCGTTCTAGATACTCCAAGGATGCTGGAAGCCTCATGAAGTATAGTACCCGCTTTCCCTCCTCTTCCTTTATTCTATCGATGACTTCAACTATCTGATGGGCTCTGTCTAGGTAAGGAGAGACTTCCTCGTCTATAGAGTTGAGGGGGTCGAAGCCCACATGCAGACCGGCCTCGCACATCTTTCTAAACAATCTTGCGTGAGAAAGGGGATGCAAGACAACATTTTTCCCAATTGAAGCTGCTATGCTGGGCCCTCTTAGGCCTAAGTACTTCTTTAATCCAGCTTTACCGGGAGTAGGGGATCTCACCTTGCTTAGAGGGAATTCAACACCTTTCACCTCACATATTGGGGGAAAATGTTCCAGTAACGACTCTATTGCATAATATAGAGACGGTAATAAGACCCCCCTACCCACCAATTCTTCGGGCAATTCGATAATGTACCGATACTTCCCTACCTCTTCCAGTTTGATCTTTGCCTCTATTTCCCCCTCTAGATCTGACGGTACGTATGTTCCCCCCAAGGGCCTCTTACACTCGAGTTCCAAGATCAAGACCTTTCCACCCACATTCGGTCGTCACCTAGGGTTCCCTTAAATGATTCCGGTGTGAGTATGCCCGATGGCAGAGGAAGTGGAAATACCGAAGGGTCAAGGGGTACTGGTGAGGTCCCCGACCTCCATCAAACTAATAGATGGGAACATCGAAGTTTGGGGGGCCGAATTCGATGAGATAACAGTTCAGATGGATGGAGTAGATCTGCTAATTACATCATCTACTGATTCAAAGGTAGCTATAGATGGGCACTACGTGAAACTAGAGGACCCCATCCCAGAATGGTGGGAGGAACTCCCTGACATCATCGCCGGTCGAAAGACCATTTTCATAGGTAGGGTCGACTCAGGCAAGAGCTCTACGGTAATATTTACTATCAATAGGTTGGTCAGAAGTGGTAATGGAACTTCCGTCATCGACTCGGATGTGGGCCAGTCGGACTTAGGACCACCCGGGGTGATCTCCAGCAAGGATATAGGGAAACCCATCGTTCACACTAAGTTACTGGAACCAGACTTTATGTACTTCATTGGTGATAAAACACCTAGTGGGCACTTCCTTCCAATGATAAAGGGACTCTTAGACGCCCTGAATAGATCCAAGAGCGATACTGTCCTGATAAACACCACAGGGTTCGTAGATGGGGGAGCAGCTAGAGCTCTGAAGAGGTTTAAAGTCGAATTCCTAGACCCAGACATAGTGGTGATCATAGAGAGGGAAGAGGGGGACCTCGACCACATCGCCAAGATCCTTCCCAAGGATGTAAGGGTCTTAAGAGTGAAATCTCCCGTAGGAGATCTGATCAAAAGCAGGAACTACAGGATAGCTGTGAGGAGGGCCCTTCTCAAGAAATATTTGTCTAACGCTAATGTAAAAAGGCTTGATATCAAGAGAATCGAGCTGTTAAACACCTTCCTCATGACAGGCAGGGTGAAGGACGAGTACATCCCATTCTTAGAGCGCATCTTGGGGGTGAGAGTGAGATGGATGGAGGAGTCCCCTGACATGCTCATAGCGGTCACTGATGGTGAGGTTGACAGGAGGAAGATCACGATGCTCTCGAGTCTTCTAAACAAAGAGGTGAGGATAGGGCCTATGGATGTTTACGAGGGACTTTATGTCGGCCTCATCAAAGGGAGGGAGTGTAAGGGCGTTGGCATAATACAATCATTGGACATAAAGGAGGGCTGGATGAATGTCCTAACTAGGTATGAGGGATCGGTAGATGGAATTGCACTGGGATACATCAGGTTTAATGCTGAGGGCGAGGAACTCGGCTCAAGGGGGATGAACCTTCCATGAGCTCCTCCTACATAAAAAATCTGGATGAGCTTGTCGACAACGGGGCAACTAGGAGCGATAAGGATGCTAGAAGGGCCCTGCTACTCGCCTTCGATAAGGCAATTACAGCTGCCGATGCTTATAAAGCCGTATTTTCTAGATTTTCCGATGGCGAAATAATATTTGGCACCTCTTCGGTTGACATCAAGGCATTCAAAGAGGTTTACGTGGTTGGCGCGGGAAAAGCGGGTAGCATGATGGCCAAAGCTGTAGAAGACAGGATCGGGGAGCGCGTAACATCTGGCTGGGTCAATGTCCCAGCTAAGACCGAGAAGGCAGTTTCTCTCTCGAAAATCAGATTGAATCCTGCCGGGCATCCCATCCCAGACGAGGGTAGCCTGAAAGGTGCTAGAGAGATCCTAAATATAGTTAAAAAGGCGGGAGAAGGAGACCTTATCCTTTCCCTGATATCTGGTGGGGGATCTGCGCTAATGGAATATCCGATGGAGGGCATCTCACTAGATGATCTCCGAGAGATGAACAGGCTCCTCGTCCTGTCTGGAGCTGATATCAGGGAGATAAATGCCGTCAGGAAGCATGTCTCTCAAATAAAGGGTGGCAGACTGGCCAAAGCCGCCTATCCAGCGACAGTAGTGTCATTGATAATATCAGATGTCATAGGAGACCCCCTAGACGTCATAGCTTCCGGTCCAACGGCACCTGACGAGACAACTTTTGAGGATGCTTGGGAGGTCCTCGAAAATTATTCACTCATTGATAAAATGCCGGAATCAGTGATAAAAGTGTTGAAGCGTGGGATAAATGGCGAGATACCGGAGACACCCAAACCGGGTGACGAGGTATTCGACAGGGTCGTGAATGTAATAGTGGCCAATAACCTGAAGTCCGTTCAAGCCGCTGAGAGGGCGCTGGTGGAAATGGGTTACAATGTGCTAGTGTTAGGTTCTAGAGCACAGGGGGAAGCTAGGCATGTGGGTAGATTTCTGGCAGGTCTCGCAGTCTCCATAGCTAAGGAAGGACTGCCCCTTAACCCACCTGCAGCTATCATCCTAGGTGGAGAGACCACAGTGAAGGTGACAGGACAAGGAGTCGGAGGTAGAAATCAAGAACTAGTATTAGGCGGAGTTAGGACGATATCAGGTCTCAAAGGAGTTGTACTAGGCTCCGTGGGCACTGACGGTGTAGATGGAGTATCCGACGCAGCTGGAGCAATAGCCGATGGTCGGACCCTAGAGAGAGCGCTCTCGGAGGGTTTAAGACCAGAAACCTTCCTGAAGAATAACGATTCTCATACATTCTTCTCATGGCTGGGTGATGTCATCTTCACGGGCCCGACCATGACCAATGTGATGGACGTCATGGGACTGGTGGTTCAAGAGTGAAGCTCTCAACAATGATTTTTAAGTGGGGAATTCCCACCTATTTAGCGAATCCGTGGGGATAACATGCCGAGAAGGAATCCGAAAGGAAATGACTCCTCCCGTGGTTGGAAGGGGAGACTAGGCAGGAAGGCTAAGGGGAGCTTGTATGTGACTAGATTTGACAAACCAGAGGAAAGGACCTCTTCTCTGAAGCCAGGAGATTTGATAGAAGTGCTGGTGCAATCTGTCAACAGGAGGGGCGAAGGAGAAGGAATCTATAAGGGCAAGCCCGTAGTGATAATAGGTGCGGCAGATCCAGGGATTACTGTAACAGCTAGGATAAGGAAGATCACGGGTGGTAAGATAATAGCTGAGATGGTAGAAGTCCACTAGATGAACAGCAGGGACAACACGGTAACAAGTTTGGAGAGGCTTCTAAGAGAGTTGGGCCTCTCCTCATACGAATCCAAAGCACTAGCTTACCTCGCTCTCTCGAGAGGAGAGGTCAAGGCAAGCGATCTGAGTAAAGCTACGGGCATACCTAGGACCAAGGTATACACGGTCTTGGAATCCCTAGAAGACCTAGGTTTAGTGAGAATATCCCCTACTAGGCCTTTAAAGGCGTCATCTCCACCTCCAGAGCTTTTACCAACCCTACTCTCTGAGATGGTGGTGGAAGAGGCTCTTCGAAAGCTCTCATTGCTAAGGAAGATATACAAAGTGGAATTCAGCGAGGGCCTCTGGATCCTCGGTAAAGTCACCTTACCGGTGGGAGGCAGGGATGCTCTAAAGAGGATCTCTTACGCATTATTGAGGGACTCTAGGGAATTTCTCATTTTAGCAGTTAATGACGAAGCGGTGGAATTTGTCCCCTCCGATGTGAGGTATAGGAACATCAGCTTAATTGTGGAGAGCTTGGATACATATGAGAAATTGAAGGACAGAGGTCTCCGCACGAGGAACGTCAGAATAGCAAACTTAGGACTGTTTGCATTCACTACTGAGAAATCAGGACTCATATCAGACGGAGAACTGGTTAGCGGTCTCCTCTCTACAGAACCAGGGCTGGTAAGGGCCTTCACGGTTCTACTGAGGGCTCTGTACCTGACCTCACCGGCCCTTAAATAAAGGTTATATCCCAACCTGTCAACTTGTGGGGGGATGGGATGGATCCTGAGGAGAAGGAAGGTTGTGATTGGGAGCTCGAGTTACTGCAGCTGAGCTCTTTACTTGATCTTCTTAGACTGGCAGCCGCTTCCAACTCCATTACGGTCCTCTTAGAATTCAGAAGCGAATCGCTGGGGAAGAGGGTAATAGGTACCTTCGCGAACAACTACGGTGCTACCAAACCAGATATATTCTCCTATGTACTCTATGAAGAGGAAGACGACGGGAGCTTCCTTATGTATAAAGCTGACGAGACTGGAGAGCAATACAGCTTCTCGAATGGTATATCCTCGGCCGGTAGCATGGCATTCCCCCTAGTGAAGCTGCCAAAGGAACCTAAGTGGTTCTCAGAGAGGTTTCCCCATGGTCAGGAATAGAAGCCTTTTAGCGATCTTCTCGCTGGGCTTGATCTCAATAATCGCCGTAGCTCTCTCATACATCTCGGTCTCCTCATTCAAAACAGAAGTCATTGGGAGTCTGTCCTGCATCGGCAACGAGGCGGACTTGAAGGTGGTGAGCGAAGGAGGGAAAGTCAGGGTGTATTACGTGAGCGTGATCGAAGGGGATCGTGTGGTGGAGCTTAGACGGATAGGCACGATTTTGAGTGAGGGTAGGTCTCTAAACTTGAGGCTAGAGCTTCCTCAAGGCTCTAGGGTGTCTGTCCTACTGGATAAGGGAGTTATCCCTAATCTGTCATGTGGGGAGAAGGGGCGCTCCCAGCCGTGAAATGGTTTTATTCGATGGGTTCCCTAGTGGGAGGGGCCGTGGTCTAGCTTGGTAGGATGCCGGCCTTGGGAGCCGGAGGTCCCGGGTTCAAATCCCGGCGGCCCCATCCATGGGGATCGTGATGAGGGTAAGGGCTTTTACTAAGAGAGGCCTGCTCAAGTTCCTGTCATCCTACTTAGAGGATGCGGTTTACTTAGTTGAGGTTAGGGGAAAAGCCATTTCAATTCAACGGGTCTCACCAGTAACCGAAGGAACTCTAGGGATGAAACTGGACGATGAGACAGTGAACTACCTCATCTCTAGGGGGGCAACTCTTTGAGGGCCGTGGTGGATACCAATGTGCTGATATACGCATACTTCAGAGACGCTGAGAGGCACGAGGACGCTAGGAAACTCCTTTCCTCCTTGGATAATTGGATAATCCCTCTAGTGGTAGTAGTGGAACTATTCTGGTTCGGTAGAGGAGCCGGTCTTGATGCTAAGAGGACGAGGGATCTGATATTGACATATCTGATGGACAGGCGGGTTGAACTAGCGCATAACGAGCTGGACGAGATTCTCGACTCCCTTTCATGCGAAGACCCATTGGAATGGGAAGATGAGCTTATACTGTCTATAGCTGATAGGGAAGGCGTTCCTCTAGCCACATTTGACAGTGAAATGAGGGAAAGGGCGAAAAGAAGGGGTATCCAAGTAATTCCGTGATTAGAATGGTGCCGGGGCCGGGATTTGAACCCGGGACCCCCGGATTTCTCAGCGGGAGCACCGTGGGCCCGACCCAACTTATGAGTCCGGTGCTCTAACCAGGCTGAGCTACCCCGGCTCCAATGGAGTGGGTGGACTACCGCACTAATAAAAATTGACCTCTAACTTGGAGCATGTAAGCTCGCTTGGCCACCCGTCACAGATGGGCCCACGCTCGGTGTGAGCTGGGAACTCCATCTCCTGTGAGGATTCGTTGATGTTCGCTCTCCTCATCGCGTGGGCCATGTAAGATAGATCCTTCGCATTTTTAATGTTGCTGAGATATTTTTAACGCATAAGAGAACTGTACAACTTGGTGGGAGCGTGGGCTTCGAAATATCAGAGGAGTTTGAGGAGGAGATACCGTATTCGCTCTCCGACTACCTACTTCAACCGGTGAGGCTCGCTTCTACCATTTTCAGGGCTATGGTGATCAAACCAAAGCTCAAGTACTGGCTGGTGGCTCTCCTGATAGGATCTACTTTCACCGCCTTGGGCATGTGGATGGTATTCCAGAAACTGGATATCAGCTTGGTTGGAGGAGGGAATATACCAGAGGAGGCTCTGGAGGCGGCTAAGGAGATGATGAACGTGTTCATGAAGAACCCAGCGATCATATACATAGAGGCCCTTCTTTCAGAGCTCTTCATTCAGGTGATAACCGCCGTCATCTTATTCGTGCTGGTAAAGCTCATGTCGGGTGAAGGGGGCTTCTCCTCATCACTGATGGTCGTCGGTCTTAAGAACATACCTTCGATACTCTCCGGTCTCTTAATGGCGTACATCGGGTACATCATGCCACCCATAAGGTGGGAGATAGATCTCTCCACTGGGAACGTCGGAGGATTCGGTGGGGGGATGCCTGAAGGCCTAGAGATTCAACAACAAGCCATAAACTTACTGGTCTCGTTGTGGATGGTGGTTATCATCTATCTCGCCTGCAAGTACGGGTTCAAGATGGATAAAGGAAGGTCCTTACTCACTGCGGTAATACTGTGGATCGTCCTCAACTTCACTATATTCCTAGGGCTCCTATAAGCAACCTTCCATTCACTTCATTCTTTCCTATTTATTGAATAAAGAGCTAAATCCCTAAGCAATTCTCTCTGAGGAGCATTCTCCAATACATTCAGTTTCTCTATTGCCTCAGTGGCTAGGCCGTTGGCCATCTCCTCCAAGAGATCCCTCAACCCTTCTTCCTTAAGCAGGGAAGTGAGTTCCCCGGGCGATCCCCAGTCCAGCAAGTCATCCTTTATTTGGTAGGCCATCCCCATATAGAGCCCGTACAATCCTAAATCATCCGAAATATCTGGCCTACCAGCAATTACAGCGCCCAACGAGGTAGCTGCCTCGAAAAGGACAGCCGTCTTGAACTTTAGTATTTCGAGATACTCATCTAGTGAGAGAGGC
>JACXSR010000078.1:0-4154 GCA_035319845.1 Thermoproteota archaeon | reverse complement strand
CTTGAAGATGACCGTTCCACCGCAAGTGATCGGGGGCCCTGGATCGGGGCATTGCACACGTCCGGTGTTGCCTTCACCTATTCCGAGCTGTTCCGCGGGGACTCCATGGGAGAAAGGAGAAAGGAGAGTCGACATGGCTATCAAAGCATGTAAGCAGATTCTGACGCCCTCTTCCGCCTCGATGTAGAACCCTCTCAGGATGAAAGAATCTCCCTTACGATATCCTGCCGCGCAGCGGCCCCTGACCTCCTCCACCTCAACTCTCACGTCGCTTAGCAAGAATTTCACCCCAGTAATATCTCATCTAACCTGATGAGGACCGCTCCCTCCTTCACCATCTCAATCTTAGCCTTCTCCTCACCATCCGGGTCGATGCCCCTTATCGCATCCTCCACTACGAAGACCTCGAATCCCAGCCTCAGGGCGTCCAGAACCGTGGATTTGACGCAGTACTCTGTTGCGACTCCTCCCACGAAGAGCCTCCTCACTCCTTTATCCCTGAGGACTTTCTCCAAGTCGGTTCCCCCGAACCCAGAATAGGCATCCTTATCCCTATCGGTCGCCTTGGAAACTACCACAGCTCCCTGTGGAATTACAAGATCTGGATGGAACTCAGCACCCTCACTCCCCTGAACGCAGTGAGGAGGCCACGGACCGCCCCTCTGCCGGAAGGAAACGTGATCCGGAGGATGCCAGTCCCTAGTGTAGATCAGGGTGAAACCCCTCTCGGCGAAATGGGAGATCAGCACATTCAATGGAGCCACTACCTCGTCACCTTTAGGGACGGGAAGGGCACCACCGGGCATGAAGTCCCTCTGGACATCCACGACTATGAGAGCTGGATTCCGTACCGGCGCTACCCTCATAGGGTAGAAGTGAATGTGGATCTCATAAACTTAGAAATGAGGGGAGGATCAGACCTCCAACTCATCTAAGAAGTCGGGAAGCCAGGAGAACATGTCCTCAGAGACCTTGGCTACCATGTCCACTCCGACTACCTCGCTGGGGTAAACCGGGATGTAAGATCTGACTAAGGAACCGAGGTCCCTCTCTATCTCTGCCATGTATCCGAGCTGTTCCCTGAACTTGTTCCTTATGTACTCGTTAGTTGTAGCCTCGGCAACTGCCTTCGGGATCACCTGATTAACGATCACCCCGCCAACGGGTATGTCGAAGCCCCTCACCATCTTGATGAACCTCTTCACCACAGCAATGGGCAGGGACAGCGGTAGAGTGACAAAGAAGAATGCGGTGAGCTCTTCATTCAGCAGGATGTCCTTGACCCTGTTGAACCTGTCCTGCATGGACAGCAGGTCTGCCATGAGCGGGTCCTTCTTTATCTCCTCCATCACCTTCTCTTTACGGAATGAGAGCTTGACCCTCAGGGAAAGAGCTTCTTTCCTGCTCTCGATCATCCTCTCAAGCCAGAGACCGTAGATCTTGCTTAAACCTATCAGTCTGGCTGCGTTCGCGACGGCTGCGGTGTCGAAGACCACCACATCGTACTCTTCTCCTTGCTGGAGGACAACGTCCATCATCTTGTCGAACATCGCTGACTCTTGGAAGGCCGGGTTGGTGGTGGCTATGTCAATGAACGGCTTAGGATCCATGGGTATGTCCGCCCACTTAAGGAATTCAGACAGCCTCTTCGCTATATTCTGCTTGTACTTCTCGACTACATCGTCTATCTCCACCTCTAGGGCATACAGGTTCGGGGCCCCCTCCACCGGCTTAATGATCCCTCCCCTCAGGTCTTGCCCGAACAGGCTTGACAGTGAGTGTACAGGATTGAGGGACACCAGAAGGGTCTTCTTCCCATCTTTAGCGAACCTATAGGCGAGGCCGGCTGCTGAAATTGTTTTCCCGACGCCACCCTTACCTCCGGTGAAGAGGAACTTGAGGTTGGGCTTCTGGGAGAGAAACTCAGGCATCAACACCTTTCCTTCCAGACTCACCACCATAACAGGTCCCTCCTCGAGTGCATGAGGTCCTCAGCAACCTTGGCTATCATCTCCAAGCCCTTTGGCTCCCTATCGTACATGGGAATGAGAGCTGCAATCAGATCTCCAAACTTCTCCCTTATCTCCAATAAATGTTTCTCCTGCATCTCTATCTTTTTCCTCAAGAGTTCAGGAAGATCGGGCTTGTTGAGTAGGTCCCTCGGGTATATCTGATTGACGACCACGCCGGACATCTCTATGTTCAATTCCCTGAACATCTCTAATGCGCGTTCCGTGTCCAGAATGGCCATCTTCTCCGGTACCATGACCATGAAGAAGGCGGTTTTATCCGAGTTGGTCATGAGCTCGGTGAACGTGGTCATCTTCTTCCTTATCTCCTCTAACTCCTTGAGAACCATGTCCTCGGTTTGCATGCCTCCCTTAAGGGTCGCGGCCACTGCCTCGTATTCCGCCGCCTCCTTCCTAGCCTCTGTTATCTTGTCCACCCAGGCGCTGAGGATCTCCGCCATGGCCACCATCCTGACCCCGTGACCGAAGGGGGGCATGTCGAAGACGTAGAGGTCGTACTCGCCTGAAGCCACTAGATCAGCCATGGCATCATACGTCGCCGATTCGTACATCGCGGGCTCGGCTGATGTGCTATCTATGTACTCCTCGATCTCCTTGGGAAGTTCCTCCAATCCGTACATGTCCATTATCTTCTGCTTGATCTCCTGCTGATATTCAGCTATCTTCTTGTCCGCATCTATCTCCACCACATACAGGTTAGGGGCCACCTCCACAACACCCTTACCAAAGAGATCCCTCTCGAAGATATCGCTCAGCGAAGCTTGGGGGTCTGTGCTGAAGCAGAGAACCTTCTTTCCTTCATTCACAGCCATGTGATAGCTCAAAGCAGCGCTACTGGTGGTCTTTCCCAAACCGCCCTTCCCCGCAAAGACGACTACCTCTATGTCCGGCTTCCTCTCGAAGAACTCGGCTAGGCCAACCATCGAACCACTCTCCCATCAGCCGCTCAGCAGATCGGTGAAATCCCTCTCCCTGAACAACCTCTCCTTCCACGACTTTATGTTAGGAACGACATAGGGTAGTATCTTCAGCGAGTAGTACGGTGGGATTATCGGGAAGCCCAGCATGTCGCCCAAGGTCATCAGCATGAAGAGGTGCTCCATGTGCATCCTAGTCTTCAGGGCAGCGGTAGCCGCTCCGTGAACGGCGAAGCCGTAGAGCACGCCTTTAAGGGCCTCAGATACTCCTTCCTTCTTCTCTTCCTCCTTTTCCCTCTTCTTCCTACCAAATAACGGAATAGGGATCACCTCCCAATCGAGCATGAAAAAGGGAAATAAAAGGTTTAGGGAGAGACAGCTTTGGCCTCTACTTCTCCTTTTCTTGCCTTGAAGTAGGCGTTCCAGAGGGCGTAGCTCATGTATATGCCGAGCACGAAGAGTATTATTCCTATGACGAAGAAGAGCGCGTTGAGGGCCCAAGCAGCTTCGGGATACTGAGTCAGCGGCGGCTTGGCTAGAGGCTTCTTTATGCCGAAGGTGCTCAGTCCGAAGGTGTATATCTCCCAGAGGAGAGCTGAGAGGGTCACAACGGTCATGAACGCGGCCGGTACGGCGGAATACCACGACGGCTTGTTCATCTTGGCCACGTAGAAGGCTACCAGAGTCAGGGCCATGGCCGCCAGCAACTGGTTACTCCCTCCGAAGTAGATCCACAGGTTTATCCAGCTGCCGGTCAACGCGAAGATTATGGGCAGTATCAGACCTATCACGGTGGCCACGTACTTGTTCCCCAGCCACTCCCATGAGCCTCTAAAGAGCTCGGCGCTGAACACACGCCAGTACCTAGTGACGAGCGCCTGGACGGTGATGGCATAGATCACCAAGAATATGGAGAAGAACGTCAGCAGGTATGCCTTTGATGCATCTCCGCCCAGGAACGGGGCGGTCAGCAGGGTAGCCCCGTTTACGAAGGCGGAGATCTTGCCCTTAGCTATGAGATCAGGTGAGACCACCATGTAAGCCGCTAGAGCGGATGTTGCGAGGAGACCCTCAGTGAGCATTGCCCCGGCACCCACCGGTCTGGCATCGGTCTCCACATCAAGCTGCTTCCCAGTCGTGGAGGTGCTGACGAGGCTGTGCCACCCAGATATGGCTCCGCAAGCTATGGACACGAAGAGGATCGGGA
>JACXSR010000093.1:0-4179 GCA_035319845.1 Thermoproteota archaeon | reverse complement strand
CCATGGCATGGAGATCCGTATACGCCGGAGGGAAGGAAGAGATACGAGAGGGCTCTGGAGGAGTTTTCTGAACTAAAAACCCATCCATTCATCAGTAACCTCCCCGATGAACCCCGCATACTGGATCTACTGAGCGGGGAGGGAGTGGGAGGTGTGGCCCTCTCCAAATCATTGGGGAGGAGGGTCAAGCTCTACCTCATGGACCTCAGGGAGAAGGCGCTGGAGGTGGCAAAGCGATTCTCTAGGGAGGAGCTGGGTGAGGAGGCCGAGATCCTCGTACACGACGCCACGAAGGTCCACGAGGTACTCAAGGACCTTGATTTGATCCTGATGTACGGGCTCTCCACGCCTCATTTCGATCCTTGGGGAGCGATACGTCTTCTAGCATCCGTAAGCGAATCCCTAGGAGATGATGGTGTCTTCCTAGTTGAGGAGGCGGATAGGAGGTACTGGGTATTCTACATGACCGGATACAAGGAAATGTCCGCTGAGTTCAGAGGAGAGGAGCCTGTGCTGAGTATGCATAAGGGATACGACTTCAGGAGGGGGACTTTCAGGCGTGTCCACTATTCCCTCCTCAGGGGGGAGATGGCAGAACTTGAGGTCTACTTCTGGGGTGTAGCGGATTTCCTGTCCCTCATGTGGCTCTTCTTCCAAGAGGTGGATCTGCACGCCCTCGACTATAAGAGGTATCTCCTGCTGGCGAGGCGCCCCAGGAGGAAGATCAGGCCTGACGATTTGGAGCTCCCCTCCATGCTGAGGTGATCTCTTGGAGGACATGAAGAGGTTCTATTCCCTCTTCCCATGGCCTGAAGACCTCGAGGGGTCGGGGAGGGAGAGATACGGCAGGGCTTTGGGATACTTCAGGGAGGTCGTGAAGCATCCCTTCTTCTCGAGGGGATCATTCAGGGTGCTCGATCTGATGGGCGGGGTCGGGATAGGTGGAGTAGCCCTTTGCAAGGTCCTCAAGGAAGCAGGAAAGGAGATCGAGCTCACCATATTGGATCTCAGGGGAGAGGTCCTGTCCAAGGCCAGAGATTTCGCCCTAGAGGAACTGGGAGAGGTTCCCGAGGTGGTCGAGGGGGATGCGTTCCTGGCCCACGAGTTGGTGGAGGGGGCTGATGTTGTCCTGGTTTACGGGCTGACGATGCCCCATTTCGATCCCTGGAGGGCTTCTCTCCTCCTGAACACGATGAGGGAAATCGTGAAACCTGAAGGGGCTGTTCTAATACACCATTTGGATCAGATTTACTGGGAAGGTTACCTGCATCCCTCTGGTGAGGTCTACCCCTTCTTCTTCGATGGGGATATCACCCTTAGCCTCTTCAAGGGGTACGACACCCCGGGAGGATCGATGAGGAGGGTTGTCGTTTCCCCGAGGAAGGGCGAGATGGTGGAGTACGGGGTATACCAGTGGAACCTTTCCCTCATGGCGGCGCTGACTTGGGTTTTCTTCGAGGAGGTCGAATACCTCCCCATCCTCCCAGATCAGAGTGCAGGGATGATAATGGGGATTAGACCGAGGGGGGCTTGGGATGTGAGGGACCTGAAGCTTCCGAGCCTCTTGGAAGGATGATTTATAACCTCTGAGGGGATCGGAACCGGGTGAGGGTGATGAGGGCAAAGGAGATAATAGGGGAGAAGGTAGTGGCCCTAGATGGCGAGTTCATAGGGGAGATCGAGGACCTAGAGCTGGATGATGACTGGAAGGTTAGATGGCTGATAGTGGGCCTGGAAAGGAATGTGGCAAAGAAGCTGGGGTCCAAATTCGGGTTCCGAGCTAAGGGGAGGGTCCCCGTGGAGATAGTCAAGGGAGCCAAGAATTACGTGACCTTGTCACTCGAGGGAGAGGATCTTTACTCCAAGATAGAGAAACTCTGACCAACTGCGAACGAATAAAAGTTCCTCCATCCCTTATCAACCGGTGGATGCTGTGAAGAAGCTGGTATACACGTACGATGAGGCGGATCCCCGAAATCGGAAGCTGCTGGGTGGTAAGGGCGCCGGACTGGTTCTCATGTATAAGCAGGGGCTTCCCGTCCCTCCCGGCTTCACTATCACTACGGAAGCTTGCAAAGAGTTCTACAGGAGGGGTGAAAGGCTCCCTGAGGGCCTGATGGATCAAGTAAGGGAAGCCATGAGGTGGCTCGAGTCCAAGACCGGAAAGAGGTTCGGAGATCCTTCCAACCCCCTTCTCGTTTCGGTGAGGAGTGGTGCCCCGGTTTCGATGCCGGGGATGATGGACACGATACTCAATCTGGGGATAAACGACGAGATCGTCGAATCCTTGGCTAGGATGACGGGAGATGAGAGGTTCGCCTACGACGTGTACAGACGATTCCTGCAGATGTTCGGTACCACCGTCCTCGGGATCGATCGCAGGATATTCGATGAGATCTTGGAGGAGGTCAAGGCCCGGAGAGGAGTGAAGAGCGATGCTGAGCTGACGGCCGAAGATCTCAAGGAGGTGGTGAGGAGATATAAGGAGGTGCTGGGCGATAGGTTCCCCCAAGACCCTTGGAAGCAGCTTGAGCTGGCCATAGAAGCGGTCTTCAAGTCGTGGAACTCCCCAAGGGCGGTATATTACAGGAAGGCCAACAAGATCACCCCGGACATAGCCGACGGAACAGCCGTCAACGTCGTGGCCATGGTATACGGGAACATGGGATGGGACTCCGGCACTGGAGTGCTCTTCACTAGGGATCCGGCCACTGGAGATGACGTACTGTACGGGGAGTTCCTTCCAAACGCTCAGGGCGAGGATGTAGTGGCTGGCATAAGGACCCCCAAGAGCATAGAGGATTTGAAGAGGGAGAGACCTGACCTCTATCAGCAGTTGTACGAGATGGCGAAGAAGCTCGAGAGGGTGAAGAAGGAGGTTCAAGATATAGAGTTCACGATAGAGAGGGGGAAGGTCTACCTGTTGCAGACGAGGAACGGTAAGATGACTCCCTTAGCTAGGGTCAGGACCGCCGTGGCCATGGTGAGGGAGGGCCTGCTCACTAAGGAGGAGGCTCTAGCTAGGGTGAAGCCCGAGCACATTACCGGACTCCTCTACCCAAGAATAGATGAGAAGTACCTGAGGGAAAAGGGAATTCAACCAATAGCTAAGGGACTGAACGCCTCTCCCGGTGCCGCCACTGGCAAGGCCGTCTTCGATGCAGACACGGCCGTTGAGTGGGCTGAGAGGGGTGAGAAGGTAATTCTGGTGAGGGAAGAGAC
The DNA here is from genome assembly GCA_035319845.1 of Thermoproteota archaeon. Classification (GTDB taxonomy): domain Archaea; phylum Korarchaeota; class Korarchaeia; order Korarchaeales; family Korarchaeaceae; genus Korarchaeum. Next base: position 957 of record JACXSR010000093.1, on the reverse strand, counting down.
GAAGCCGGATGATGTGCATGGTTTCTACGCCGCCCAAGGCGTGCTCACCAGTAGAGGCGGGATGACCAGCCATGCATCGGTCGTCGCCAGGGCCATAGGGAAGCCCGCGGTAGTGGGTGCGGAGGAGATAAAGATCGATCCGGAGAGGAGGGAGTTTCGCGTCGGCGATACCGTGATCAAGGAGGGGGATGTCATAACCATAGACGGATTCACAGGGAACGTTTACCTCGGTGAGATACCCACCGCTAAGAGCGAACTGCCCGAGGAGTTCTTCGAGCTATTGAGATGGGCCGACGAGGTTAGGAGGCTGGGTGTGAGGGCAAATGCGGACACACCGGAGGATGCGAGGATTGCTAGGGAGTTCGGCGCCGAGGGCATCGGTTTGCTCAGGACTGAGAGGATGTTCAGGCAGCCGGAGAGGTTGGAGATATTCCAACGCGTGATAATGGCAAGGGATGAGGGAGAGAGGAGGGAGGCTCTGAGGGAGCTCGTTCCCCACCTGAAGAGGGACTTCCTCGAGATATTCAGGGTGATGGAGGGGCTGAAGGTAACGGTGAGGCTCTTCGATCCCCCTCTGCACGAGTTCCTGCCCAGTCCGGAGGAACTCCTCGAGAGGATATGCGAGGCCAAGCTCAGAGGGGATGTGAGAGAGGTGGAGAGACTTGAAGCTGTGCTAAAGAGGGTCAGGGAGCTCAAGGAAGCTAATCCAATGATGGGACACAGGGGGGTCAGGCTCGGGGTCACCAATCCGGAGATATACGAGGCCCAGACCAAGGCTATAGCGGAAGCCTACCTCGAGCTCAGGAGGGAAGGTAAGGACCTCCACCTCCAGATAATGATACCGCAGGTGTGCGATTATAGGGAGATAAGGTACGTCAAGGAGCACGCGATCAGGCCCGTGTTGGAGGAGCTTGGCGTGGATGCCGCGATAGGCACCATGATAGAGGTCGTCAGGGC
>JACXSR010000051.1:0-4181 GCA_035319845.1 Thermoproteota archaeon | reverse complement strand
CGCGCCGCCTCAGGCGGGCCACTGGCATCTCTCACCATGAGTACCAGCCCCTCAATCTCCCTGGCCGCCCGTCTCAGGGCCTTCCTCAGATCCCCCTCCCTGTTCTTGGCGAGTGACTTGAGGAGATCCGCCTGGTTCGCCATCTTGCCCATGGCGAAGGCCTTGGCCAGCTCTATCCCCCTCTCCCCATCCCTGATGGCGAACTGCCTCATCTTCAGGTGGATGTTCGCACCCCTCCTAGCTGGCGAGAGCTTGCCCAGCAGCCTTCCCCTCCTGAGGATCAGCAGCTCCACGCCATGCTTCAGCATTAGTCTCATGGCCGCCGAGGAGACCGACGAACCCCCCGTATCTAGGAGGACCTGGGACACTTCGAAGGCGGGAACCTCCCTCAGCACCTCACCCTTCTTCTTGATGATTAGCCTCTCGCCGCTCGCCCCCAAGAATATGCCGTAGCTGGATATCACTATGCGCCTCCTCAAGGGCAGACCTCCCTGAAGGGACAGGTGTCGGGACAGCTCACCGGCCTGCCCGGATCCTCCTCGTTCGCCACTAGGGCGATTGCCTCGTCCCTCAGCTCGAGGAACTCCGTCCTGAGCTCGTCAGTTATGGGAAAGACGTCGTAGCTGAAGGTGGGCCACTCATCAACCCTGACGTAGGCGATGATACCGAAATCGACGGGCATCTCGCTGTCCGCCTCCAGGGCGAGGGCGTAACCCGTCGGTGCCAGCCTGTGAAAGTCCCTTCTCTCCCCCGTCTTTATGTCCACCACGACCCCTCCCTCCGAGTAGAGGTCGACCCTGAGCTGCCTCCCGAGACCCACCAGACTCCCATCGACCACCCTCTCAGTTATGGGCGGTATCGCCATGGCTGCCAGCGAGTCGAGATCGATGAAGGGATGCTTGGAGAGGATCCTGTCCACGCTGGCAGCAACCTGCACCACCACGTACTTGTACAGCTTGGCCGCCTCCTCCACCAACCTGTAGGGAGCCTCCTGCACCTTCATCTCCGCCAGAATCGACGAGATGACCTCGCTAGATCCGGGAAGGAGCTCCTCCACTATTGAGTAGCCGGGGATCATCCCCTTGCTGAACAGCAACCTCTTGGAGTCGGTGATCGCCCTGGATATGGCCTCGTGGTAGAGGGAACCCTTTATCGCTGGGAGGGTCAGCTCGGGCCTCCTCCTCAGGACCCTCCTCACGTATATGTCCCTCATGGTCTCGCAGTACCTCGATGAGATCTCGCTGACGCCCAGACCCACGTTCAGGGGAGGCTTCACGGGAGGAGAGTCCCAATCCCACCCCCTGATCTTTATGGGAGGGAGATCGAGCCTGAGCGACCTTATCTTCTTCTCAAGTTCCCTCCTCCTGAGGATGGGCATCTGTCCCCTTTCAGGCGCGGTGGGGGGTTCACGTATATGGGTATTTGCCGAAAATTTCATCCGGGTTTCACGAAATGAAATGGCATGCGGTGGTTGGCGGCGCGGTGCGCGCACGCCGGGCCGTGATGTCCGCCGCCCTGGGCTCCACCGGCCGGGACGATGGAGGGTCGGGTTTCAGCTGCCACCAGCGGCTCCCGGAACTACGGGCCCGACCTGGATGGAGGATGGCCCGTTCTTTCGTGGGAACATCCCCGGGTGAAAGATTGGGCTAATCGGCTTATATCCCCGCGGTGGGGATCATGTTAGGGTGAACCCGTTGGGATCCGAGTCGGGCCTGTACAGGTGGGCCTTCAGGGTAGGGCGCACCATGATGGACTGCCTCTCCGAGAGGTCCCCCGGTAGGGAGGATGCCGTGAGGAACCAGCTGAGGAGCTTCATACTCTCCCTTAGATCGGAGCTGACTCCTGAGAGATTTAGGAGGGCTCTGGTGGATCAGATAGTATCTGTGATGACGGACTGCAGGGAGCAGGTCTCCCTGCCCGAGGTGATCAAGTCCGAGAGGCCGTGGACCGTGGACGAGTTCTACAGGTACAGCACCGCAATACTATCGGGGCTCTACGAGGCCGTCTTCGCCGCAGGCTCCTCTGGGGGATCCTCTAAGGAGTAGATCAGATTAATCGTATTGGGAGGTGTTTGTGATGCCTAAGAGGGCTTTCCTCACCCTGGTGCTGGGTGTGACCGGTAACGTGAATGCGGATGCGGGTGTGGGTATAAGGATACCCATGAAGAAGGTGGTATCCTGGAACAAGGAGGTAAGAGCCTTCGTCTCCCCCAGATGCATAAGGAGGGGTATCAGGACCAGGCTTGCGGAGAAGGGCTTCCAGATAGATCCTCAGACCACCGAGAAGGGTGATCAGCTCACCGATCTCGGAGATCCGGTGAAGTACGTGGACGATGACCTCTTCGGCTACCTCGCCCCTGAGAAGGGTGAGAAGGAGATACAACCGGCCAGGAGCGGTCCTGTCAAGGTATCTCCCCTAATAGCCCTTCATCACACCGAGATAAGCGTGGAGTTCGCGGGCAGGTTTCCCAGGACCGATATAAGCCCCGAGGCCAAGGATGCTAACCCCGTCCCCTTCGAGATCGAGACGGCCCAGTGGCTCGGGAGCACGCACCTGATAATTTCGGAGGATGTGGGGAGATTCAGGGCTGACGAGCTGACTAAGGGGCTGCTGGAGAAGGTGAAGGGGGAGTACGCCTCGAAGGTCACCTCGTCGGGAGATGTTTACCAGCTCGACGACGAGGAGAGGGCCTCGAGGCTCAGGGCCCTAATGGAGATCCTCCTCAAGGAGGGCTGGACCTTCCCGCGTGGTTCCGAGGCCACCAGTCATCCGGAGTTCCACTACGCGATCCTCCTCCTGAGTGAGAGCTTCGTTCCCATGGCGAACGTCCTTAAGATGACCGACGACCTCGCCTTGGACTACGAGGGAGTGAAGGAATCACTCAGAGTGTACGAGTGGGAGAAGGCCTTCATAGTTGATTACAGGGAGGGAACCGTCACATCTATCACCAGGGAAGATGGGAAGATGAAGGAGGAGGTGAGCAGGCTCTCCGAGGGGGCGCTCGATGACGTTATCGAGGCTGTCACCGATTTCCTGCTATAGGGTGGAGGACAGGCTGGAGGAAGTAGGGGCCCTCTCCTTCACCCTGGCCTTCGAGACCGCCCAGTTCAAGAAGCACCTCGTGAAGCTCTACAGGGACACCTACATCTCCCCACCTCCGTCCGCGGTGGCAGGCATGGTGGGAGCAATCCTCGGGGTGAGGAGAGGTTACCTCAGGGAATTCGCCTGTGAGAGGGGTCTCCTCACCGGTGCCGCTCTCCTCGAGTACGAGGGCATAGTGAACGAGACGATGACCGTCGTGAAGATGAAGGACTGGAGGCACTACATAAGGTCCCCCAAGAGGAATGTCCTCCTCTACCGCCCTAGGTACAGGATCGCAGTGGCCTCCCCGCACATGGAGACCGTGGGCGAGCTGGAGAGGAGGATCAGGGAATTGAACTTCGAGTTCGAACTCTTCGGAGGGAACGACTACAACTTCGCGTCCTACGTGGGGGATGTGAGGAGGGGGAGGCTGGTCAGGACCAAGAGCGGCCACGGGTACTGCAGGCTGTCGGATTTGGAGGGCATCGAGGGGAGTGGCACGGTCCACTTGGACGACCTCAACGAGGAGAACCTGGAGAAGTACGCCTTCGGGCATGGAGTGACCCTGAAGCTGAAGGGGGAGGCGCTGGCGGTGGACGACGGGGAGTACAGGATCCTAGTTCACGAGTCTTGGAAGTTCCTGAGGTGATGAGGGCTGAGCGAGAGTGAACTGAGGGAGGAGATAGCCAAGTCCCTTCGCCTGAAGATGGATCCCGGGGAGCTCTTGGACTACATCCGGGAGAACCTGTCGAAGAAGCCGGACCTCAAGCCAGCGGTGGGGGGCAAGGGGAAGGGCGTCATAGTGATGAAGGACCTGATGGAGGTCCAGCATCCCGTCCTGAAGAAGCTGACCGACTACGGGAACCTATCCAAGCAACTGAACAGGAGGGCCGCCTCCGTCATAGAGGAAATTGTCAATTCGCTCGATGCCAGGGATGCCGAGGGGTTAAAGAGGCTCATGTCCCTCGCGACCGAGTTTCTGGAGAGAGTGAAGGAGATCTTCGTCGAGACCATGATGAGAAGGATCGTGGAGGCTGAGGATGATCTAAGGCCCACCATGATGCCAGGTAGCGTGGGCAGGAGTGAGGTCCCAAACCTCT
>JACXSR010000010.1:0-4196 GCA_035319845.1 Thermoproteota archaeon | reverse complement strand
CTTCTTTCCCCAGAGGCATCAAGCGAAACCATACCTGCCCTGAGGAGCGATGAGATAGACTCAGAGCTTGGGCATGAAGCTTACGTGGGGAAGGTAGCCGAGGACAAGCTCTTCTACCTAATGAGCAGGGGGCTCAGTGAAGAGGAGGCCATTACGATGATCGTGTTGGGGTTCTTCGAACCTGTAGTGAGGGATATTCCATTTGAGTACGCTAACGAGATAAAGAAACTCATCGAGCTGAGCATCAAGGGGATGTAGCCGAACGACGCGTAAAACTCTTTAAGTCAAAGTGGAGAGATGGCGGGATGAGATACTTAATAGCCATCCTGATCGCTCTGCTGGTGCTGCCTTTACCCCTAAGCCATGCGGTTGGTGAGAGGGCCCCTAAGGTTGCTATAATCAGCAACGAAGCTGACATGCCCACCGCGCAGTTCATAGGGGAGATCCTCACGAATTCGAGCGTGGATTACGAGATAATGGGACCCGGCGACTTCAAGGAGGCATTGAAGAATTATGAGGTCATTCTAATCCTCGGCGGTCCCGAGGCATATGAGGGGGTCGGAAATATCTCCTCTAACTACATACCCCCACAGAACGCGACTACACTCATACGGGAACCTAGAACATTCTTGGTGTCCATATTCAAGGGCGGTAGGGACATCGTGGTCCTAGCGGGTCACACTAGGAGGGAGACTTTGGAGGCCTCAGCCTTCTTCTTTAAAGATTGGGCTCTCCTAGGGGTAACTCGACTGTGGATGAAGGCTGGTTATGAGATTGCTCTGAGCAACAGCTCTTTCGCTATATATTACGTTGAGAGGTACAACTATAACAAGGAGGAGAAGATATACCAGCCCATACCATGGGGGACGGATGAATGGAGGGTCCTAGGCCAAGTCGAAGTGAACGGGACGACCCTCTATAATGTGACTAGGACGAGAACCTACATGTACCTAGGTGTCAACTACACGACTGTAGAGGTCAACCTGCTGGACCAATTAGGAAGGCCTCGTTTCTGCAGAATGGTCCAGTTCATAGATGATAAAGTCAATGCGAGCATTGAGAAGTGCCCAGAGCCAGGGAAAGCTAATCCTAAGGAGCCCTTAGTTTTCGTCGCATTCAAGATGGAGTCCGTGGGCAACAGGACTACTTGGAGGATAGGCGGCAGAGACATCCCTAGATCCATAACCCATCCAGTAGGGAAGAGGTATGTTAAGGGTACACTGGTTCTAAAGTACGCTTTGAAGTATCCCGACTGGAAGACAGCCGTGTCCGGATTCACAGTGGAGTACGTGAACCCGGTCATACCATTCGGCGGGATGGTCGTCAGTGTGGATAACGAGATAGTGGATGGAGAGCCGATAACTAGGGAAGTAGAGAAGCTGTACGCCTTTAGACCATGATCTCTCCTCTCTCCATCCCCTAGCTAATCTTGAACAGTCTACTCTCAATTCTTTAGTCGCTTAGTGGCATGACCCGAATTCACAAAGTTATTTAGGGGGCATTTCTCAACCCTCCGGTATGGAAGCGAGGGCTGTATCCAAGCTGTCCAGTAGGATTTCAGACTACGTGTGCCTAACCAAACCTAAGCAGACGTTCCTGCTGTTGCTAACCTCCGTATTCACCTATATAGGTGCTGGGGGCTACAAACTCGATATACTCACCCTTCTCACAGCTGCCATGGTCCTATCGATCTCGGGGACCACTGCTGTGAACATGGCATTGGATGCGGACATAGATTCAATGATGGGTAGAACCAGGCAGCGACCCATCCCATCTGGGAGGGTTACCAGGAGCGAAGCCTTGGCATTCGGTATCCTCCTATTCCTGCTTGGAGTAGCAGTTGCATATCTTATCAACCCCTGGACAGCCTTCTCCACTTCTTTGGGTGTAGTATTCGATCTGATCGTGTACACGCTCTGGACCAAGAGGAGAACTCCTCTATCAATAGTCTTCGGTGGAGTAGCCGGAGCCGCGCCCTCACTGGCTGGTTGGACAGCTGCTAGGGGTATGCTGGAGCTCCCTGCTATGCTTATAGCTCTGATCACCATCACTTGGATCCCCGCTCACATATGGTACATCTCCATATATCACGTGGAGGACTACCGAGCTGCTGGGGTTCCAATGCTCCCGGTCGTTGTGGGAGTGGAGAAGACTGCCAAGATAATAGTGGCCTCCATCATCGTCATGCTAGCTAGTGAGTTATCCCTTTTCGTGTTTGGACCGTTCGGACCGGCCTTCCTGGTCATCTCTCTACCTTCCACCCTCCTGCTTCTGTACAGGTCCGTCCTCTACGCGAGGAACCCTTCGGTGGAGGAGGCTAAGGGGATGTACAAGACCGCGAGTCCCGTGGAGGGTATGGCGTTCCTAGGTATCGCTGTAGATGGGTTGCTCAGGCTCATCATGTGAGTTTTTAATGCCTCCCAAATCCTTTTATTGCCCTCGCGGGCTGTGATCAGCATGAGTTCTGAGGTTGAGGTGGAAGGAGAGCTGGTATTTGAGAATGAGGAACAACTACGATCCCTTTTCGAGAAGCTCGGTGCCTCTCTAGGGGAGTTGAAGCAGGGAAAGCTGGATTTGAATGGGTTGAAGGTGGAAAAACTCGAAGTTGTGGATGGAAGGTACCACATTAAGTTCAGGGGGAAGGTGGACTGGCCCTCCAAGCTGGCACCTCAGGGTAAGAATCCCCTCGACTGGCTCAGGAGTCAAGTCCTCGGATTGGTCTGGGATGTGGGGGAACTTAAGACCTTGGAGGTCTACAGATCATCAAGCGACGTGAAATTCGCCTTCTACTCAGATGAGGAGTTAGAGAGGAAGAAGGACGAGTATAACAAGTGGTGGATGGATTCAGCCAGCAACATAGTTGGTCTCTTCTGATCAGCTCACCCACGGATCAGGGAAGGCCTTCTCACTCCAACCATATGTTTTTATATATCACCCAGCGACGGAATAGCTTGGAATGGTTGCGTTCGACGAGAGATTGAGGGATCCGGTAACTGGCCTCCCGATCGAGCTTTTCTCTTGGGAGGAAGTCGAGAAGGAACTCAGGCCCGTGAGAATAAGGACGGAAAGAAGGAGAGGAAGGGACGTCACCATAATCGAGAACCTGCCGTTCTCCAAGGAGACAATGAAATCCTTCCTGAAGGAAATGAAGCGGATATTGGCGTGCGGTGGTACTTACAAGGATGGGTACGTGCTGTTACAAGGAGACCATAGATACAAGGTGGCGAAGCTGCTGAAGGAGAAGTGGGGAATACCGGAGGAGCAGATAGAGGTGGAGTAGAGGGGCTGTTCCGGCCGATCCCGTGCTGGGGAGTCAAGGACTCCCTCTTTTTGCCTTATGCACGGAGCCTACTAAGTGGAGAGAATAGAATGGGAAAGAAAGAAGGGTGAGAAGGGATCATGGCGGGAAGAAGGCCACGAACGTCAGCGCGACTATTGTGACCAGCTTCACGAATATGTGCAGCGAGGGTCCAGCCGTATCTTTGAGTGGGTCTCCCACGGTGTCCCCGACCACGGCGGCCTTATGGGCATCGGATCCTTTTCCTCCGAATAAACCTGACTCTATCAGCTTCTTAGCGTTGTCCAAAGCTCCTCCCGCATTTATCATGAAGATAGCTAGAAGACCACCCGCTATGGTTGCTCCTACGACGAAGGAGCCCAAGGGCTTCCTTCCAAAGAGGAGGCCTATCACTATGGGTGCCAAGAACGTTATCAAGGTCGGGAAGATCATTTCCTTCAGGGCATGCTTAGTCGATATGTCCACCGCCTTGGCGTAGTCCGGTTTGGCCTTGCCCTCCAGCAATCCCGGTATCTCCCTGAACTGCCTTCTAACTTCATCGACCATCTTGTTAGCGGTTTTACCAACGGCCTGCATCGCTAGTGCGGAGAAGAGATAGGCTAGCGTGGACCCTAGGATCACACCTACCAGCACGAAGGGGTCTGCTAGTTCAACGCCAGTCTGAGTCGCGTTTATCACCTTATCGTGGAAGAGGTACGTCTTGAGTCCAGCAGCGGTTAGGTAAGCGGCAAACAGTACGAATGCCGAGAGTAGAGCGCAAGCCATTGCATACCCCTTAGTTATGGCTTTGGTGGTGTTACCGACGGCGTCCAGCAGGTCAAGTCCCTCTCTTACCTCCTTACTCAGACCTGACATCTCAGCTATTCCCGCAGCGTTGTCAGAAATTGGTCCGAAGGTG
>JACXSR010000089.1:0-4223 GCA_035319845.1 Thermoproteota archaeon | reverse complement strand
AACACCGATGTGAATGAGGTCAAGGCTCTGGCCATGTGGATGACATGGAAGACCGCCGTCGTCGATGTACCCTTCGGCGGTGCCAAGGGAGGAATTCAGGTAGATCCTCACAAGCTCAGCCTCGCCGAGCTGGAGAGGCTCACTAGGAGGTATGCCTACGCTATAGCTCCCATAATAAGTGTGGACGCCGACATCCCCGCTCCCGATGTGTACACTTCTCCGAGGGAGATGGCTTGGATAATGGACACTTACAGCATGCTTAAGGGCTATCCCGAGCCCGGTATAATCACCGGCAAGCCTCTCGAGATAGGAGGCAGCGAGGGGAGGGTGGAGGCCACCGCTAGGGGTCTGCAGTACACCGTTGAAGAGGCTCTCAAGGTCCTCGGTATTGACCCGAAGGGCGCCACCGCCGCTGTACAGGGCTACGGCAACGCCGGCTACTTCTCCGCCAAGTTCATGCATGAACTCGGTATGAAGGTCGTGGCTGTGAGCGACACTAGGGGAGCCATCTACAACCCCGACGGCCTCGATCCTGATGCCGTTCTCGAGCACAAGAAGAAGACCGGTAGCGTGAAGGACTTCCCCGGTTCCACTCCAATAGCCGCCGATCCTGTTGAGGGTAACAAGAAGCTCCTCGAGCTCGATGTGGATGTGCTGATCCCTGCCGCCATAGAGAACGTGATAACCAAGGAGAATGCGGACAATGTGAAGGCCAAGATAGTGGCCGAGGCCGCTAACGGTCCAACCACGCCCGAGGCCGACGAGATACTGTTCCAGAAGGGTGTGCTGGTCATACCCGATATACTCGCCAACGCGGGTGGAGTGACCGTCAGCTACTTCGAGTGGGTACAGGCTAGGACCAGAGAGTGGTGGGACATAGACACCGTCAGGCAGAAGCTCAGGGCCAAGATGACCAAGGCCTTCAGGGATGTCTACAACAAGCACAAGGAAATGAACATAGACATGAGAACCGCTGCTTTGGTGCTCGCTGTCGGCAGAGTGGCCAAGGCCATGGAGATCAGGGGCATCTGGCCCTAAACCTTTTCCTTCTTTTTACATATAGCTCACCCGCATCTGGGGCAACTAGTTTTCACCCTCTCAGGACCCGAGAAAATGGAAAGGGAAGACCACAATATCCGCTTGTCACTGCGTAGAGGCATTTTTAATATCTATTGATCATCTCTGAACGACTCCAGCTTCCTTTACGGATTTTGCCTCCATGACCAGTTCTTCCCACAAACTCTCATTGAATTCGCAGCTAGGATCAGGGCCGAGAGGATCTCCATAGTAGGCATAGGCTCTCGCCCTGCATCCCCCGCATATGTACCTGTACGGACAGAAGGAACAATAGTGGGAGTCTCTGTCCCTCAACTTGTTCAGTAGCTCGTTATTCTGCCACACATTCAGGAAGCCGTCCCTCAGGACATTACCCACGATGATAGGCATGAATACGCAAGGCTGTATATCTCCATTGTGCTCTATGGAACAGTAGATCCTCCCCGCGCCGCATCCTCCTAAAAACTCCCCGAGGGCGAAACCTGCCGCCATATACTCATCTGGTATGTTCAAATCTGCGAAGTGAGTTGGAGCGAGCTTTCCTCCTCTATCAACTCCCTTTAAGGAAATTACAGCGTATATTGGACTTGTGGAGAAGGCCTGCAGTCTGCCCGAGGATAGCTCGTCATACAGCAATTCGAGTACTTCATATCTCTCCCTCGGGGAGAGATCCATCTCCACTATTTCCTTCCCTCTCCCAGTTGGTATGAAATTGAATGCAATGAAACGATCGACTCTGAGCTCCTCCGCGAGCTTAATCATTTCAGGAAGCTGCTTATAGTTCATCTTAGTGACGGTAGTGGCGATACCCACCTCCAAGCCCGCGCTCTTGGCATTCTTGATACCCTGCACGGATCTCTCCCAGGCGCCCTTTACTCCCCGGAACTTATCATGGTCCTCGGGGTAAGGGGAATCCAAGCTTATCTCAACATATCTAACCCCTATCTCCTTCAATCTCTTGGCTACATCGGGCCTTATCAACGTTCCATTAGTTGCCACACTGACGTACATTCCCGTCTCTGCGGCTCTCTTAGCCACTATCCAGAAATCAGGGCTCATAAGGGGCTCCCCTCCCGAGAAGGATAGTGCGGCCACGCCAGCTTCATCGAGCTGTCTGAGCACCTCCAACTTCTGCTCCAAGGTGAGCTCGTCAGGTGCGGGGAAAGGCCCTGCATTCGCGTAGCAATGCTTGCACCTGAGATTGCACCTCTTTGTGAAATCCCACACGATCATAAAGGGGGCGTAAAGCCTCTGAGGTCTAGTTATCCCATAGTAGGCGATCCCCAACAAAACGTTGGCGACACCCCTCCTCATATAGGCGTCTTTCAGCCCCCTCTTGAGGGATTCCTCATCTATACCGAATCTGGATGCCGCCTTAGATAGTATCAGGGTAAGCGTGGACGAGAGGGTCCTCTCCTTGAGGTTTGACGGTTCTTCCGCCTCAGCGTATATTCCTAGGAGCTTGACGATGTTCTTGGGAGGACCCAACCTCCTTATGACCGAGCGGGTTAGAGGGTTACCCAGCAACCTCCTCAGGAAATATATCAGGTCGTTGATCTCCACATCGCTCGCCCGCTCCTCCATGGGAGGTCCAATACATGTTATATAACGAATCTCGAATAAAACGATTTCTCTTTTTCCATGACATATGGTATATAAATTCTTTGTAAATAAAAGCTCGCATATATCAATTAATTTTTTGAAAAGTTGGATGGGGCGTAGTTCTCTAGGGTAATATCGACCCGGTCTCGGAAAGATTATTCCAACTAATGGAATATCCGGTGGATGGGAATGTTTATAAAGCCATCGAAGGAGCTAGGCCAACGCCTCTTGAGGCGAGTAGTATGTCGACCAGCAAGAAAGTATCCGAGCTAAGACCCGGAGATAACAGCGTCAACGTGAAGGTCCGGGTCATCGAAGCGGGCGAACCCCGCGTTGTAGAGACTAGGAAAGGCCCCCGAACTCTTTCGGAGGCCACCGTCGGTGATGAGACCGGTAGGGTCACATTGACCCTATGGGGAGACCATGCCGGCAAGCTGTCCGAGGGACAGGTTGTTGAGCTCCAGAATGCCTTCACCACCGTCTACAGGGGTAAGGTGCAGCTCAACCTAGGGAACCTCGGCAGCATAGCCGAGGCTGAGGACTCCGATGTTGTCCCAGCCGATCAGATCCCGGAGGATGTTCCGGAAGCCCCCGAAGACTACCGACCTCCCAGAAGGAGAAGGAGTTACGGGGGTTATAACAGGGACAGCAGTTATAGGGGCAGGCCTAGGTGGTAGCTGCCCTCACTACACCTTTTCTGGGGGTAATCAGGAAGTCCGCCATTTATCTCAGGCCGTGGGACCAGTACCTGAGGTGCATTCATACCCGAACCATATTATTAACCTATCAGTTTTTATTACCGAAATATTGTTTATCTACTTGGAGATGTTCAAGTAGTGAGACAGACAGTTACTAGATTCCTGATCCCTCTTACCGTTGCTCTCTTGCTAGTCCCCGTAATAGCGGTATATTCCTCCCCAGCCGACGCTAAAATACACTTGGCTCCCATTAGCGATACATATATTCTAAAGGACTGCAGCTGGTGCAAAATGTTCGATCAAAACGAGCTGAGGGTTGGATATCAAGCGGTAGGGGTTGTAGGAGGGCAGTACAAAGTGAAAGCCATGTACCGGAACAATTCTAACATACTCATAAAGTTTAATCTATCGAAAGTACCCCCAGGAGCCGAGATAAAGACGGCTAGATTGTGGTTCTATGTGATGAATCCTCCCGAGGATCAAGTTACATTGTACCTCCATGTCCTGAAGGAGGAGTACAATGAAACCTACGTCAATTGGGTTCAGAGGAACTACACTAGGATGTGGAGAACTAGAGGAGGATATGCCGATCCCAATTACCTGCAGAAGGTGAAAGTAGATGAGTCCATAAACGAGGGCGATACTGTCGGTTTCCTAGTAACGGACTACGTGAAAAAGGTACACTCCGGAGAGATAGAAGATTACGGACTTATACTGAGATCTGATGTAACGCCGCTCACCTATAGGGACATCAGAATAGGCGAGGTCATATCCTACTACGTAGATTTCTACAGCCTAGAGGGATCTAAGAGACTCATGAAGTCCAAGTATAGACCCGATCTCTACATTGAATTCGTTAAACCGACA
>JACXSR010000092.1:0-4292 GCA_035319845.1 Thermoproteota archaeon | reverse complement strand
GAGGAGGGTGCTGGTCGTGGTCAACAGGGTGAGGAGGGCAATGGATTTCTACGGGAGGCTGGATGTCCCCGGAAAGGTCCTCCTCCACAGCAGGTTCACCGTCAACGACAGGTACGATAAGGAGGGAAGGATCAGGGAGTGCAGGGTGCTAGTTGCCACCCAAGTGGCCGAGGTATCCCTTGATGTGAGCTTCGACGTCATGGTGAGCGATCTGGCCCCGATCCCGGCCATAATCCAGAGAGCAGGCAGGGTCAACAGGTACGGCGAATCGAGGATCGACGGCCCTAACCTGTACGTGATGAGGGAGGTGGAGAGCTCAAGGCCCTACGACGATATAGAGATGAGGTTCTCATCCCTCGTCCTGGAGGAGATGGCGGGAAGGCTCGGCGAGGAGGGCGAGGGAGTTTACCTAGAGATGCTCAGGGAGTACGATTCCCTCATCCACGAACCGCTGCTCCAGAAGGTGAACGAATTCAGGAGGATTATAAGGGAGGCGGTGTTCGAGGGAAACCAGCTCCTCGCCTTGGATGTGGACGAGGAGAGGCTCGCAAGGGAGCTCAGGGGAGAGGCCAACGTCATGGTGATACCCAACACGTTCGAGGGGGTGGTGAGCGATCTGTTCGCTAGGAGAAGGGAGGCGACGAGCTATGAGGAGAGAATGCGGCTCTGGGCCGAGATAAAGGGATACATGGTCCCCGTGAAGCTTTGGATGGCGATGAAGTACGGGAGGCAGGTGCCAGGGGTGCCGATCCCGGTGGTGGGGGAGGAGGGCAGGCCCGTCTACGATCCCGAACTGGGGCTGCTCCTGGAGTGACCGCCAGCTAACTTTTTTGCTCTGAGAGGAGTGGGTCGGTGGGGAGATGGAGATAAGGCCGAGCGGAGTGGTCTTCACCCTCACCAGGGTCGTCCTGAGGCCCGAATACAGGCGGGTGGATGAGGCGGACGCGCTGACGGAGAGGCTTGTCTCGGCCTGCAGGACCAAGCTCAGGCTAATCCGCGATCAGATTGGCATGCTGGGGGATGTCTGTGATCGTTTCGCTGGATGCAGGAGGTGGATGGGTCTCAGGAACAGCGAGGTGGAGTCCATCTCGGAGGCGGCGGGGGATGCCCTCTCGATTGTTTCCCCTCCCCGGCTCCTGATCGACTCCTACGGGTTCGGTCTCTCCTCCTACAGGCTCGTAGCTGTGGCCCAGATGCCCTCAGATCATCAGGGTGGAATCCTAGCCTCTTGGAGGAGGATGGCGTCCGAGTTCAGGCGCATACTGGAGGGGAGGATCGAGGGTTCCCTGCTGAGGGGATCCATGGCCTCCCATTACTTCTCCGAGATTTATGCCTTCTACGAGCTCGACATGAGTCTCCCGGAGATCGTGGTTAGGTGGTCATCCGAATTCGAGCCATCCATGGTCCCGAGTCGGGATGAGGTGAGATCCCTCCTCTCCCCTCTCAAGGTATCCAGCCCCCCGCCGGAACCGGTGCTCAGCTTCCTCCCAAACCCGGTCTACATATCGAGGGACGGGATCTTCACCTTCTTCCACTACGACTCCGAGGGGAAGGGGAAGAGGAGAAACGTGCATCTCATGAGGAGAAAGAGGAGGCGCATCTTCAGGCTCGCCATCGACCTCTCCCTCGGGCTCAAGGTGTTCCTCGAGAACGAGGACCTCTGGTTGATGGGGGCAGGGAACCTGTGGGGTGCCCTGACGGGCATGGTCTACCTGAGCCCTAAGGTGGTGTTAGCCCTGATGAGAGGGGAGGGGAGGAAGTTCCTGAACATCTACCAAGAGCTGATGAGGGTCATGGATCTGATGGAGAGGTTTGAGTCCTATGAGGGCCTCTTCACGTTCCCCTTTCCGACCGAGAGGCACATCCAGGCGTTCGCCCATACCGTGAGGTTGTTAGGGGGCACGGCGCCCAAGAACATGGTCCCGCTCCCCCTCACCGAACTTCAGGTCGCCCTGCTGAAGATCATACTGATGAAGGAGGGCTTGGACGAGGTGGTGGAGGAGTGGGAGGAGGGATCACTGGAATGTCTGGCCAGATTTCTCTGCGAATACGCCAGGCTGCTACTGGGTGGGGATCTGATGGAGCTCGACTCCGATCCCGAGGGTTTCGTGGATATGGCCCTGAAGAGGGTATCTAAGGGAGGGGGAGGGGGAGGGAGGTGCTACAGGGAGCTGCTCGAACACATGAAGTCGAGGAAGGGAAGGAGGTGGGGCCTCACCGCGAAGGAGCTCTCCATCCTCCTATCCGAGACGGATCTGGGCCTGAAGAACCCCTACCACACGGTATACACAAACCTCAGGGAGCTGGAGGGAGAAGACCTGCTCGTGTCAAGTGAGGAGAGGAGGGGCAGGCTCAGGAAGAAGGGTGAGAGGACGAGGAAGGGCTTACTCGTGAGCACATTCCGCCCGAACCGCGGACATGCGCTGATCCTCCATCTTGAGAGGCTCATGGAGGATGCCATCAGGAGGGCCCGTGAGGGAATGGTCGAGAGATCCTGCTTCGGGGGGTCCTGAGGCGTATCCTTTTTGAGTGGGGAGGGGGTCGCTACCATGGGGTCGGGAAGGAGGGAGTTGTCAAGCCTCTGGTCCCCAGATCCTTTTCGGCACCCTGCCGGGGGGATGAAAGGGGCATCCCGGCCCCCATCCACGCGATAAAGAAAAAGGGATCGATCCGCGTTTGCATCCGCCAGTCAGGCAGGGGAAAATACTGCCCGCGGCTCGAGCCTACTTAACGCGCCGAGCTTATTCCCTCCACGACGCCGAGACCCACACGCCCCGCCCTCGACCTGTCCTGCCTCCTGTAGGAGATCACCCCGAAGCCCTTGGACCTCAAACCGCCCACATTTACTATCTCTCCCAACCTCAGCAGGGCATCGACCTTCCTGAGGAATGTGGGATCCTCGTAAGCTGGATTCGACGAAAAGTTCGCCCAACCGATGAACCCGACCTCGAACTTGTCCCCCTCATCCACCTTCACCGTCTCTATCCTGTGCCCGGAGATCACGACCCCCCAGGACTCCAGCCACTGATGGAACTCCCTCCTCTCAAGCTCGTCCTCCATGGGACCCAAGAAGTGATTCCAGGTCCTGTGGAGCCCTATGATCATCCTGTCCGGCAGGGGCATGGGGATGAAGATGCCGCCCCTCACGTTGGCTCTGGGCCTGAAGAAGGTCGGGGTTCTGAACCTGACCGAGAACCTCCTCACGGGCGAGCTGCCGGCGAGCAGCGCCGCGGGATCGATCTCCTCAACGCTGACCCGGAGTACCTCGAACTCGCCGAGCCTCGTGCTCAGGGAACCGTCGAGGATCGCCGAGCCGAGGGCGCTCGACACCTCCTCAGTGAAGGCGGTCACCTCCAGCGTGATCTCCTCCCCCTCCCACCTCAGGGGTTTGAGGGAGAAGTCGGTCTGCATCTTCCCCGCCCTCCTGACCCTGACCAGCTCCGGATCCTTGGACTCGAGGACGTCCATGACGATGGAATAGGAGGCGAAGCCCCTGAATCCCCTGATCTCGAGGTCAGGAGGGGGTCGGAGGTGTACGGAGAATCTATGCATCAGTCGAACTCCATCGAGTGAAGTAAAATAGGTTTTGGTCCCATCTTTCACGGAGGGCTGCCGGAATGAAGGTGAGACCCCAATGCTGTGCCAGCCGCCAGCCCCTCAGGAAGCGTTATCAATAAGGGAGTCGCCGTAACCTTGAATGGGACATCTCGACAGGCTACTGCGTGAAATTTCCAACATAAGGAGGACATTTGGGATCGAACCCGAGAGACCAATACCGGTATCCGTTGAGATAACGGACGCTCCTCCGAGCATTCATGCAAAGTCATCCCTGTCTGACGATGGTAGGCTCCTCCTCTCCTCGGAGCTCGCCCATCACGAGGATGTGATACTGAGGAAGGAGGCCTTCTCCCTATTCATCCCACCCCGGGCTGACGAGGTTCCCCAAGTGCACGACCTGGCCTGGGCATACTCCGAGGCGCCCGAGGAGCTCTGGGATTCGATCAGGGAGAGGCCCCCCAGACCCTTCGACAGCTACAACCCGGTGGCCCTCTTCTCCCTCCTGACTTCGAGCTCCAAGTTCAGGGTAATCAGGGACGCCCTCCTTTACGTCAGGGCCTCGGCCAGCAGGGGACAGCTCACCCTCCCCCTCTTCCTCTACCTGCTGAACAGATTCTTCGGGAGGGAGATCAGACTCACCGATGCCGAGAGGAGGATAATAGAGGTGCTCTCCGCTAACCCCTACGCGAACACGAGGGAGATAAAGGAGAAGGCGGGGGTGAGTGAGGCCTCCA
>JACXSR010000178.1:0-4317 GCA_035319845.1 Thermoproteota archaeon | reverse complement strand
CGCCCCCCGGCGGCCCCCGGATATCCACCCACGGACCACCTTAACCAGCCCGTAGAACGACACCAAGTGCACTAAGACAACGAAAAAGGAGAATATAGCCCCAGATAGGGCGAATATCAGATCAGGTACCGGTGCATAGAATATAGACGGGAGGGAGGCTAGGGCCAACGAGATCTTCCTACCTCTCCATCCCATCTCACGCCACTGGCTGACGAACCATGCCCCTTCAATGTAGGAGAGGAGCAGGCACCCTAGGGGAGGCTTAAACGGGGCTCCTGAGGGGAATGGAAGGTGAACGAGGAGTCCTGAGAGGAGGGAATGGAGGGGAAGTAGTGGGAGGATCAAGACCATGGACGGGGCCCACAAGTCTAAAGGACGAAGTTCTTCATAGAACGGCGGTGGCGGGATGGAGTCGTCGATGAATACGTAGCTCTGGATCATCCCTCCTATACATACGAAGGCCAAGGCTGAAAATACGAGGAGCTTCCAACCATCTGGCTTCAGGAACACATGAGATAAGACGATACCGCATAATAAAGTATCGGCCAGGAAGTCGGTGCCCCGTTATCGACCATGAGACCGGTATAAATTCGTTGATCGCCAGCGCCGACGAGGAGGAGCGGAGACCTCCCTCAAGCCTGTGAGGGTATCCAAGCTGCGAATCCGGAGGCCCTCATGAAGGGAGTGGGGATTGAAGCGAGGTTCCTATGTTAAGGCCCGCCTTCGAATCTACTTCGCCGTCAACTGCTGGAGTACTGATAAGGGATTTCAGCAGAATGGGTGGCGAGGGAGGCTGAGGGTTGATAAGAGAGATGACGAGCGTCCCCTCCGAGGTTAACGCTTAAGTCTTGTCGGGATTCCCCCACCTAAATGAAGGTCGCTTGCCAGAGGGACTGTCTGGACGGCTGCGTCCTGCTCCTCGGGGGAGTGGGTCCTAGAGCGTCTGTGCGGGGCGATCCAGATCATCCCGTCACTAGGGGATTCGCATGCCCTAAGGCCATGAAATTTCCCAGCTACTATTCCAGCGAGAGAAGAGTCCTCTATCCCCACGTCAGCACAGGGAATGGGTTCAGGAGAGTGAGCTGGGATCAAGCCTTGGATGTAACAGCCTCCAAGCTCAAGGAGGTGATGAGAGAGTACGGCCCGCAGGAGGTTCTCATCTTCAATTACTCGGGCAATACGGGACTGATAAACTTCAACTACCCGCTCAGACTGGCTTACGCCATCAATGCCTACCGGGTGCAGTACACGATATGCGACGAGGCTGGCGAGCTGGCCATAGAGCTCCACTACGGCATGCGCTATGGGGCCTTCCCAGAGGACCTAGAGAGGGCTGAAATGGTCGTGGTATGGGGAGCAAACCCGGCTTCCTCAAGCGTGCACGCCTATCGCATTCTAGTGGATCTCAGGGTCAAGGGGGTGCCCATCTGGGTGATCGATCCCAGAAAGACAAAAACGTCCTTGCTGGGGAATTACATCAGGATAAGGCCCGGAACCGACTCCTTACTGGCTGCGGGCGTCTCTTGGTATCTGATCAATGAGATAGGTGTGGATGAGATTTTCATATCCGAATACACTGAGGGATTCGAGGAGTACGCTCGGCACATCTCAAGGTACGCTCCCGAGCTGGTGGAGAGGATCACTGGGGTTCCCAAGGAGGTAGTGAGGGAGCTGGCGGAGCATTACTACGAGCTGAGGCCCAGCGTCACTTACATCGGGGTCGGAATGCAGAAGACCAAGTTCGGAGCCGAGGCCGTCCGTATAATCTCTCTTATCCCTGCGCTGGTGGGAGTTCACAGGGGCTTCTTCTTCTGCAACTCCTCCCGGGACTTTGATACTGCTTACCTCCAAGGCAGGCATCTAGGGGAGGACAGGAGGGTGAACATGCTGGACGTTCCCTCCATGCTCTCATCGGGTCGCTTCAAGTTCCTTTACATATACAACTCAAATCCCGCAGTTACCCTACCGAGATCGCACCTCTTTCGGGAGGGCATGATGAGGGAGGACCTGTTTTCGGTGGTACACGACGTTGTGTGGACTGAAACAGCTGAACTGGCCGATGTGGTGCTTCCGGCCACTGGGATGTTCGAGCAGGAGGACTTCGTCGCCAGCTGGTGGCATCCCTACCTAGCCTACTCCCCCAAAGCCTGGGAACCACTGGGGGAGAGCAGGCCCAACTGGTGGGTTACCCAGAAATTGGCCGAGAGGCTTGGAATAAAGGCGCCAGAGCTCAAGGAGGATCCCATCCGGGCGTTCGAGGGGGCGGTGAGGGGCAGTAGGATGCTCAGGATGTCGGTGGACGAGGTGATGAGGAAAGGGTACGTGAAGCTTGAGTACCCTCCCAAACACGAGTATCAAACTCCCTCTGGCAGGATAGAGTTCTCCAGTAGTGCGGCGAGGGAGCTCGGTTACTTTCCCCTCCCCGTAGTGGGGTGGGAGGTAGATTACGAATACCCCTACGTCCTCATCACTAGCTCGGTTCCGGATAGGACGTCCTCACAGGATGTCATGCCCGGAGAACTCCCTATGAGGGATCACATCTATATCAGCCGAGAAGACGCGGACGGGCTGGGAATTGAATCAGGAGACCTGATAATCATCCGCTCCCCATCGTCGGAGGCGATTGCTACTGCCATGATCGACGACTCACTTCCGGGCGGAGTGCTGTGGGCTAGGAGATCGGCTAAATTCATCAAGGGCGTGGTCAACGATCTCTTACAGGATGAAAAGCAGGTGATAGCCGGCGGAAATTCGCTTAACAGCAGTAGAGTATCGGTCGAAGCACTGACCAGCGAGAGTTAACGGTCTTAAGTATGAACCCTCACAGGAATGATTATCATATTTCCCTCCCCTACCCTCCGGATTCGTATGAGGATAGGCGATATGCTGAAGGGAGATGTACCAGTTGGGAGCGTGGTCGAGCTCGAGGGGACCATAACCGAGATACTCCCCTCCTTCTCGCTTGGGGACATAGTTTACGAGAGATTCTCCCTCAAGGACGATACGGGACAGCTTACCGTGATCCTACCCGCCTCACCCAAGTATTTCCTCCCCGACGACAGGGTGAGGGTGAGGGGTAGGGTGAGACCTTGCCCCTACGCCCCGTCGGTGGTCTGCCTAGAGACGTCAGGAGACGACATCGATATCGTAGAGTGGAAGTGGATAGAACCAAGGTTCAGGGAAGAAGCGGCAAGGAGAGGGGCGTTCGATGTAAACGCCCTCCTTCAGGTCACCACATTCGATCGGGAGCTCATCAGGGGAGTTGTTGAGACTGGTCTGGATCCCCTCAAGCTAAGGGAGAAGTTCGAGGAGAACATCTCCTCCGGGAAGGATGTGAGGTACCTGGTGGATGCGATAGCTGCCATGACCATGTACGCGATATTCCTCAGGAACCTCCCGGCTGCAAAGAGCGTGAAAACCACCCTATACCTGTTGAAGGATCTGAAGCTTCCTGAGAGTGAGCGCAGGGTCCTAGAACTATTGGGGGAGATGATCGACGCCTTGGTGAGCAGGGAGGGCTTGGCTCCCTACATATCGCCGCCTGAGGCCATCCAGGGGATAGTTGAGAGGTATCCCGTGGCGGAGGAGAACGAGATAGAGGGCCTCCCGAGGCTCGGCTTTCTAGCTAGGAGGATAATAGAGGACCTCGAGGAGGGAAAGAAGGAGTTCCTGATAGTGGAGATATCCGATGGCTCCCAGGCGATGGAGGCCAGGAAGATGGCTGAGGTAGCCGCGGGGGTCGCGAAAGCAAAGCTCTACTACATGTCCATCTCCTCACTCAGCTCGGTAGAGGGGATGGGTCAGGTCATATCGGACCTTAAGAGCATAGTGGAAGGAATAAAACCGGATGAGAAGGTGATCTTCTACATGGAAGGACTCGAGCTCCTCGTTCCCAGCGAGAGGATGATGGAGATGATGAAACTCACTCCCCAAGGGGTGTCGGCAGCCAAGGCGTTCAAGGCAGACCTCGTGAAGACACTGGAATCCCTCCTAGAGAAGGCCATCGTCGTGTCGGTGACCAGCTCGAAGGTCCTCATAGACGACGAGCTGGCCTCCAAGGCGGCTCAGATAGTCTCCGCCGAGACGGGAGTGGGAATAAGCGGAGGGTATCCTCCCTACTGATCACTCCCTCAGTATGGTCATGACGGGCCTCCTGGTCGCCTTCGCTACTCTCTCCGAGATGCTCCTACTCACCACCTTCCCCAACCCCTTCCTCCTTCTCTTGAACATGATTATCAGGTCGTACTTCCCCTCCTCCGCCTCTTCAACTATGGCGTCGGCTACGTCCCTCGCCTCAGCTACGACAACCCTGGTGGG
>JACXSR010000008.1:0-4328 GCA_035319845.1 Thermoproteota archaeon | reverse complement strand
ATCTCTCCCTAGGAGTCCCCTTCTGCTCCTTCATTGAGGCGCCTATTGCGGGAGTCATCACCGTTAAGGGCTGCTCGTTTGATTGTGTGACATGCGGTGGCTCCAAATTCACTTATTCCAGCTTCTTCCGAAGAAGTAGATTGGCTTTAAAGTCCCCTCAAGCAATAGCTGATGAAGTGGAGAGAATAGCGAGTCTCTCTTCCATGCCAATATTCTTCGTCGGAGACCTTAGATACGGGGATAGGGTTGAGGAGGTATCCAAGCTCCTCAGGAGGTTGAACTTGGACAACGAGTTAATATTCGAGTTTTTCTCCCCTCCATCGAGGAGAGTGCTGGAACACCTGAGAGCTACCTCTCACAAGGTGTACCTTCAGATATCACCTGAAAGCCCATTAGAGACGGTTAGAAGAGCTTTTGGAAGGCCTTACGGTAATGAACAGCTTGAAAAAATGGTTAGGCATGTAGAGGAATTGGGATTCGAGAGGTTGGACTTGTACTTCATGATGGGGCTCCCGAAGCAGACCCCAGACCAAGCCCACCTAGTGGCTTCTTACTTCCTCAGGTTGAGAGGGATCTCGAGCAGGGTGGACGCATTTGTCTCACCTCTTGCTCCCTTCGTCGATCCAGGCAGTAGAGCTTTCGTTAATCCTGAACTATACGGGTATGAGATCCTCTTTAAGGATTTAGAGAGTTATCGAAGGGCCCTGACCTCCTACCATTGGAAGTACTCGCTAAACTATAGGACTATTTGGATGAATCGACAGGACATAGTATCCTCCTCCTTAACGGCGTATGAAGAGTTGAACAGGGCCAAACTCAAAGCAGGGCTCATAGATGAGGGGGCCCTTGAATTGGCTATAAGAAGGGTCCAAATGGATAGAGAGGTCCTGAGGTATGTGGAGATGGGCCTTCCACTGGACCAGGTGAGGGAGTCCATTGAGGAGTTAGCTATAAGGCTCGATGTCGAGGTGAAGAAGTCCCTCTCACTTTACCCCACGAGGGACCTTGCCCACTGTATCAAGAACCCCCTGCTAAGGGGGGTTGTGAGCTTCCTAGCCCGTTAGGAATCTATGAACTTCTCTATCAACTCATCAGGGATGGAACAGCATGCATGTACTATATCGAGCTCTAGACTAGGGTGAGGATTAGCTATCCTATCAACTAGACCCTTCAAGGTACTATCTAGCCATTTCTTCATCCATGGTGGTCTCATGCACCCCAAGCTAACCTTAGATGCTCTACCGAGTGTATGTACCACCTCGACCACCCTGTTGAGTGAGGGGGGTTCGAGGTCCTCGAAGGGAGTGCCCGGGGTGGGTATGAACACCAACACAACAGACCTCCTTATCCCGAGCTCCTTGATTAGGTCGGACGCTTCAGCGAACCATCTCTCCCCAGAACCAGGCAATCCCACGGTGATGTGGGGAACCACCTCTACGGACGATTCTATAAGGAGCTCCATGCCCCGCACGAAATCATCGGGTGAAAGGGGAAGGGATTTGGCCGTCTCTATGGCCGTCTCGTCCAAGATTAGCTCGTAATCAGCTAAATCTACTTGAGCTGCAGCGAGCAGCCTGGCCTCCTCTCCGCCTACTACCCCCGTATGAACGCTGATGAAGAATCCCATCCTCTTAAGTTCACGGATCGCTGGTACGAACGGTCTTACCGGCAGTTTCCCATCTGATCCCAGGCCGCCGCTTATCAGAATGCCCTCGACTCCCTTCTTCCTCAGTTGGCGACCGATTCGAACTAGATCATCCGGGGAGATGGCTGGCAGCATCCCCCTGAGCCACCTTCCACGGCACATCGGGCAGTTCAGGGGACAGAGATGGCCCGTTATGCTTACTTCAGCGAACTTTCCCGAGGGGATGAATCCTAAGGTCTTTAACAGCGGCCATCACCTCCTCCCTGATTCCCTCCCATTCATCCAATAGCATGTTCATACTCGGGAAATTGTAGATGGGACCTTTAGGGCTCTCGTTGTAGAAGGGCCTGTTACAGGAAGGACATCCACTCGTCAGAAAGGCCTCCTTATATTCGTCAGGGTCATAAAACCTGATCTCCTCCAGGGGGATCCCTTCACTCAGGAAATATCGCACCACTTGCAGCTGCCTGTAATACTCTATGTCCGGTCTAGGATAGGATTCCATAGGGGTTCCAGGGACCGGTGTGAATGAGAAGAGGGCTACCTCGGCGCCCTTCTCGTATAAGATGGACATCGTATGCACGGCTTCCTCGAATGACTCCCCCATTCCTGCGATCAAGTGAACATGTACTCTCCTCCTGCCGAATACATCAACGGCTTTCTCGATGAACTTGATGTAGGAACTCCAAGATCCGGGCTTATTTACACCCCTGAATACCTCGGGGGACATGGCGTCAAGTCCTATACCTATCCTCTCAGCGTGTTTTCTAAGCCGATGCAGTAGATCATGATGTACCGGATTCATGGAAATGGAAACTGGTCCTTGGAAGTAAGATGCTAGCTCCTCGATTTCGGAGACAAAACCTCTTTTGAGAGTTGATTGAATGCATATTCTCTCAAAGAGCCCTTGACCTTTGACCACACTATCCACATCAACTAGCGGCCAACTAAGCCTGGCCAGCTTGGTTTCTTTGATCCACTGGGGACAGAAGGCGCATCTACCCAAGCACCCGCCGGGAGTCAGCAGGTATGCCGTCCTAGGGGTTACAGCCATCTTCACGCGGAGAAGTCCAAGCTTCACTAGAGTCCCTATCGAAGCTCTTACAGTGCCGGGACTACTCGTCAAATCGGTGTGGAGCCGCACAGGATCCGTACGCATTAAAACCTTTTAATTTTCAGCCACCGTGAATCCCGGTGATCGAATGAAGGGTGGTTGGACTGGGAAGATACTCAGGGTAGATCTCACCCGGGGAAAGACGGTAGTACAGGATCTGGATCCTAAAGTCGCCGTGGACTTTCTTGGTGGCAGGGGTCTCGCCATAAAGACTCTTTGGGAGGAGCTTCCGCCAGGTGTGGATCCTCTCTCCCCGGATAACCTGCTCATATTCGCCACTGGTCCCCTCACCGGATTAACGCTCCCGAGCAGCGGTAAGATGGTCATAGCCGCTAAGTCTCCTCTCACGGGCGGTTATGGGGACGGCAATATAGGCACTAAAGCCTCAGTCCAGCTGAAGAAGGCAGGTTATGACGCGGTTATCATATCCGGGAAAGCCGAGCAGCCCTCAATGATAGTCATTGAGGACGATAAGGTAGAGATAAAGCCAGCTGGGGACCTGTGGGGACTGGACACTTACAAGGCACAAGATGAGTTGGAGTCCCAGTATGGCAAGAACGCCGGGATCCTCGTAATAGGGCCAGCTGGGGAGAACTTAGTCAAGATATCGGTGGTTACTTCGGAAAAGGGGAGGGCCGGTGGGAGGCCTGGGATGGGCGCGGTCATGGGATCGAAGAACCTTAAAGCTTTGGTGGTGGAGGGGAGTAAGGAGATACCCCTTGATAACCCGAAGGAAGTTCTCAGGCTGGGGGCTGAGGCTTACAAGGATGTGAAATCCAAGGACAACTATGACTTCTGGGTCCGACAGGGGACGATGTTCACAGTTGAATGGGCCAACGAGAACAGCGCTCTCCCGACCTATAACTTCAGTGAGGGGGTGTTCGATGGATTCGACAAGATAGGTGGCAATGCTATGGAGAAAATCTACAAGGTTGCCCAGAAGGGATGTCCCAACTGTAACATGCCCTGCGGTAACATAACTGAGATAAAGGAAGGGCCCTATCAAGGAAGGAGAACTGAGGTGGACTACGAGAACATAGCCATGAACGGTTCTAACTTGGGAATCGATAACATGAGCTGGGTGATGACCCTCAACCTATTCTCTGATGAGACCGGTCTAGATGCTATAAGCATGGGATCTGTGCTGGCTTTCGCGACTGAGGCAGTTCAGAGAGGCATACTGAGCAAGGAGGAGGTGGGTGTCGATCTTGAGTGGGGTAACGCCCCTGCTATGCTGGAGCTGGCTAGGAAAGTAGTGAGTAAGGAGGGATTCGGTGCAGTACTGGCCGAGGGAGTAGCCTACGCTGCTTCCAAGCTGGGGAACGGAGCAGAGAAGTTCGCGATGCACGTTAAGGGGCTGGAGACAAGCGCGTACGACTGTCATGCCTATATAGGAATGGCCTTGGCCTATGGAACGAGTCCCATTGGAGCCCATCACAAGGACGCATGGTTCATCTCCATCGAGGTCAGGGAGGGCAGAGGGGTAGCGAGTAGGGATAGAGTGGAAAAGTTGATCTGGATGCAGAACGTGAGGGGAGGGTTCTTCGAGAGTGCTGTAGCCTGCAGGCT
>JACXSR010000050.1:0-4335 GCA_035319845.1 Thermoproteota archaeon | reverse complement strand
CGGCCCAGGCTGAGGAGGCTAAGGCAGAGGAGAAGAAGGAAGAGAAGAAGGAGGAGAAGGAGAAAGAGGAGGAAGAGGCCGCCCTCGCCGGGCTCGGTGCGCTGTTCGGCTGAGGCCACGGCTACTTTTTTATCCCCTCCTCCGCAACTTTTCGAGGATGACTGATGGGGCTAGGCGATCCCATAGAGATACAGTTCCTCATAGAGAGGGGCTACGTCAGGAAGAAGTGCCCCAAGTGCGGGGAATACTTCTGGACCCTTGACCCCGATAGGGAGACATGCGGAGAGGCGCCCTGCGAGCCCTACTCATTCATCGGGAAGGGGACATCGGATAAGAGCTTGGAAGAGGTTAGAGAGGATTTCCTATCCTTCATGGAATCCAAGGGCCACACTAGGATAGGGAGGTACCCCGTGATAGCTAGGTGGAGGGACGACCTCTTCCTCACCAGCGCCTCCATAGTGGACTTCCAGCCGTTCATAACCGCGGGTCTCGTACCACCTCCGGCGAACCCCCTCACCATCTCCCAGCCGTGCATAAGACTCAAGGATGTCGATAAGGTGGGGCCTACCATGGGAAGGCACCTGACCATATTCGAGATGATGGCCCATCACGCCTTCAACACTAAGGAGAGGTTCGTTTACTGGAAGGAAAGGACCGTTGAGTTGTTCCACGAGTACGCCACTGGAATCTTGGGGATACCTGAGGAAGAGATAATCTATAAAGAGGGCATATGGGAGGGCGGAGGAAACGCCGGGCCAGATCTGGAGCCGATAGTGAGGGGGTTGGAGATAGCGACCTTGGTTTTCATGGAGTACAAGGAGGAGGGTGGGAAGTACGTTCCAATGGATACCAAGGTGGTCGATACGGGTTACGGACTGGAGAGGATAACTTGGCTCCTTAGAGGAGATCCAACAGGCTTCCACGCCGTTTACGGGGATCTCGTCGATACCTTCAGATCTGAGCTCGGTGTTGAATCCGTGGAAGAGGGTCTTCTGAGTAGGTACTCGGAGGTCTCCTCCATACTCAGGGAGTTGGAGAAGGGGAGAAAGGTCGATGCTCTCAGGGGGAAGATAGCGGAGATGCTGGGGCTGGATCAGTCCTATTTGGAGTCCAAGATAGCCCCGCTGGAGAAGGTCTTCGCCCTATTGGATCATACGAAGACCATAGCCTTCATGCTAGCTGACGGCCTCGTTCCCTCTAACGTGAACGAGGGCTATCTAGGCAGGCTGCTCATAAGGAGGTCCCTGAAACTGCTCAAATTGCTGGGCGTGGAAATGAACCTCTCGGAGTTAGTTGCCAAGCAAGTGGAATATTGGTCGGGCAGGGGTTTCCCTGAGCTCAAGGAGGCTCTAAATAGAATAATGGAGATAGTGGATATTGAGCAGGCTAGGTACGAGGAGATACTCAGGAGAGGAGAGAAAATAGTCAGGGGGATAGTGAGGAGTAAGAGGAAGCTCGACTTGGAGGACCTGATCACCCTCTATGACTCCCACGGAGTCCCTCCTGAACTCGTGCAGACCGTGGCTCAGAAACTCGGAGTCAATGTGGAGGTCCCCGATAACTTCTATGAGCTGATTGCCGGGAGGCACGAGTCCAAGAAGCCAGAGGCTCCGAAGCTTCCACCTTTCATAGACGAGCTGGATAGGTACGAGCCCACCAGGCTGCTCTATTACCAAGATCCATATCTTATGGAGTTCGATGCCACGGTCGTGGGTCATGTTGGCGATATGGTCCTCCTGGACGAGACGGCCTTCTATCCTGAGGGAGGGGGCCAGCCCAGCGATGTAGGTGTACTGTCATGGCCCGGTGGACGGGCTGAAGTTGTTTCGGTGGAGAAGTACAAGGGAAGGGTTCTACACCGCCTGAATGGACCCCTACCCCCGGTGGGCGTGCGAGTCCACGGCAAGATAGATGAGGGGAGGAGGCTCTCCAGGATGAGACATCATACCGCCACTCACGTGATCCTCGAGGCTGCAAGGCGCGTGCTCGGTCCTCATGTCTGGCAATGGGGGGCTCAGAAGGGCGATGAGGAGAGCAGGCTAGATATCACCCACTACAAGAGCATCACACCGGAGGAACTCAAACGCATTGAGCTGCTGGCCAATGAGACGGTGATGAGAAACCTGCCAGTGAACACATTCTGGTTGCTCAGGACTGATGCGGAGAGGAGGTACGGGTTCATTCTCTACCAAGGGGGAGTGGTACCTGATCCCGTTTTGAGGATAGTGGAAATACAAGATTACAACGTGCAGGCGTGCGGTGGAACTCACGTTATTAGGACTGGTGATATAGGGCCGATAAAGATATGGAGGGCTAGGAGGATTCAAGATGGTGTGATAAGACTGGAGTTCTCGGCTGGCCTACCTGCAGCGAGCAGGCTCATAGAAGCCCACTCCAAGCTCAAGGAGATCGCCCAATCCCTAGGAGTAAGTGAGGAAGAAGTGGATAAGGCCTTCAAGGCTGCCATGGATGAGCTGAAGGATCTCAGAAGAGAGATAAGAAGGCACGCCAGGGAAATGGAAGAGGCCAAGATCGTGGAGGCTCTGAGGAAATACGAGGAGGTTGGAGGTTACAGGATATCCTATGTGGAACTCGCATCCGTCAGTCTTGATGAAGGGGTGAAGCTAGTAGACAAGTTGATTGACCGAGAGAAGAGGATCGTTGTCCTGACCAGACAATCCGAGGAGAGGGTGGAGGTAGCCGTGCTCATCAACGAGTACGAATTGACCGCTGGAGACCTAGTGAGAGAGGCCACCAAATCGGTTGGCGGGGGAGGTGGAGGTAATCAGAGGCTGGGCAGGGGTTCAATACCCAAAGAGAAGCTGGAAAGCTTCTTGGAGGTGATCAAAGCACGATTAGGAGGGAGCTAGTGGAGAACCTAGTCCCCCTCACCCATTTCCTTTTCACGCTGGGCTTCAGGGATTCCGTGGAGATCGTAGGTAGGAGATTCTCCCTGAGGAAGATGGAGGTGGTCGCACTATCCAAGCTGGTTAGACCTCCCGAGGAGTCCCTTCGTAACTCCCTGAAGGTAGTTCCCGCCCGATGCGTCTCGGGAAGGGATCTGGGAATAGATGGTTTTAACGTCCTGATAACGCTGGAGGCGGCCTTGTCAGGTCAGCCAGTGTACGTGTGCTCCGATGGTATGGTGAGGGATCTGTCATTGGCCTACTCCTCCTACAGACCATCAGAAAGATTTGATGAAGCGGTCCAACTCCTTGACGAGGTTATAAAGCAATTGAGACCGGGTAAAGCGGTTATCTACTTGGATTCACCGATCTCCAAGAGCGGTAGGATCGCTGGCAAGATAAGGGAGGTGATCGATGATGCCGACGTGATCGTGTCTAAGAGAGTGGATTCGGATATATTGAATCATGAGATCGTAGCTAGCAGCGATTCTCGTGTCATCTCCCACGCGACCTGTATTGTGGACCTCCCTAGGGTCGCTCTGGACAGGATAGGCATAACTCCGAAATCGTTATTTCCCTCCGAGGGATGGACCCCGGGGTTGAAGTTTGATAGACCTACCTAGAACGGTTGATTTCGATGGAGAGAAGGTGATACTCGTTGATCAGAGGAAACTCCCCGAGGAACTCTCCTTCTTCGAATGTAAGGATGTCGAGTGCGTCGCTTTTGCCATAAAGAATATGGTCGTCAGGGGGGCTCCAGCCATAGGAGCCACGGCTGCCTTCGGCTTGGCTCTGGTGGCATCCAAGTTCAGAGGGAGCAGGGATGAGCTACTGGATGAGCTCAGGAGAGCTGCGGAGCTACTCAGACAAACCAGACCTACCGCATATAACCTGTTCTGGGCTATAGATAGGGTATTAGACAGAGCAGAGGGCTCCTCTTCGGATGAGATAAGGGAGAAAGTAATTCAAGAAGCTAGGAAGATCGCAGAGGAGGATGTAGAGAACAACAGGAGGATAGGAGAGTACGGTTACCGGCTTATAAGGGATGGATACAGGGTGATGACTATATGCAATGCTGGATCGCTCGCCACTGTGTGGTATGGAACGGCGACTGCTCCAATGTACAGAGCACATGAAGAGGGGATTGAATTCGAGGTCATCGCCTTGGAAACTAGGCCAGTCCTTCAGGGCGCGCGGATCACCGCGTTCGAACTCAATAAAGCCGGAATCCCGGTCAAACTCATAGTTGATGGGGCGGCCGGCTATGTCATGTCCGAGATGGGAGTGGACTTGGTGATAACCGGAGCGGATAGGGTGTTGAAGGACGGGACGACGTACAACAAGATAGGGACCTACTCCCTCTCCGTGCTGGCCAAGGAGCATGGAGTGCCATTCTACGTGGCGGCTCCTACTTCAACATTCGACCTGT
>JACXSR010000098.1:0-4407 GCA_035319845.1 Thermoproteota archaeon | reverse complement strand
AGAGGTGAGACCAGACACCTACGCCCTCGCCATCCCGCCGCTTACCTTGGAGGAGCTTCCAGAGGGGGTTGCGAGTTACGTGGAGTGGGGGCTCAGATCCGGGACCGCGGCCCCCGCGATCAGGGCCAGGGGGAGGCTCTGGTACAGCCACATCTGGAGGCAACTCGTGAGTAAGAAGCCCTACGGGCACCTCTTTCTCCCTGACAAGGTGGGGGATCCGCTCAGGAGATCGTCCATCGCCAACCTGAGTGAGGAGAGGATCACGGCCACCAAGAACTTCTACGTGGTGATCGCCGATCCGGGGAGGTCGAGGGAGATGGCCGCTTGGTATAACAGCACGTACTTCGCCTCCCTACTCATCCTGATGGGGAGGAAGATCTCGAGGGGCTGGACCAGGTTCTTGCTCGCCGATTACCTGGAGATGCCCGTCCTGAACGTGAGTGAACCGGGAGAGGATCTCCTCCCAGCTCTCGAGGCCCTCGCCAAGGAATCCCTACCGATCGGGGAGGGCATCGTAAGGAGGGGCGCCAGATACGAGCTTGACAGGATCCTAGGCAGGATGATGGCTGTCCCAGGGCCCGATTCTCTCTTGGATGAGCTTTACGATGCCCTGCTGTCCCGTGATGGTGGGTAGTCAGCGAAGCATCTATATTTACCCGGCTCACCATCGTCTCGTGATAGCGGGAGAGGGTTTGAAGGGGCGCGACGTAAGGACCGGAGAAGAGAGGGAGGAGTACGATCTCCTCTGCTACTTGGAGAGGATGGTGGAGGAGGCGGTTGAGTACGCCCTCTCCCGTCTGTCTCAGAACGGGATGAGGCTCGATAAGGCTGATGTCCCCCAGACCTTCCTCAGATGCATGTACCTCTTCACCACAGGCTTCGAGTTCGAGGACTTGGAGAAGATGGACGTAGTCTACCTGGAGTTCTACAAGTTCTTCAAGAAGTACTTGGAGGAGAGGTGCTGGTTCGTGATCTGGCGCCTCTTCGAGCTGAGGGGGGTGAAGGTCAGGAGGTTCATAATTGCCGACAGGATGGGCGGCGAGGGACTGCACGAGTTCCGCTACTACATGGGCAGGGATATAGATTGCATGATCGTGGTTGACGGTGACCTGAGAAAGGCCAAGGGCGAGGCGATCAGAATAGAGGGGGAGGTGAACGGAGTGGTGGGGAACAGACTCCAGAAGATAATACTGGAGGGCGGCGATATATCTGAGGAGGAGCTGAAGAGCTGCAAGACTTACGATTTATTCGAACTGGAGGTTTTTAACAGGGAAGAAGATGCCAGAAGGTGGGGTGTGATAAGAGAATACACCAGAGAGGATTACAGGAGGAGAATGGCCGGAAGGACCTTTTTGGGAGGTGGCTGATCGACCCTCCGTCTCGAGGAACGATCCGATCGGGAACCCATAAGGTGTGCTCCTGAGCTAGGTACCGTATGCATGGCTCCCATTGCATCGGATCAGTGCAGGAAGCCCAGCAGCCCCATCTCCAGAGCCCCCACGAAGGCGCCTATGAGGGCATCGTTCAAGGCTATGTACCTCAATTCGTTCCCCACGGCACTTAGGAACATCCTTTCGAACTCCTCATCACTTATCTCCTCGAACTTCCTGAGGATGAACTCCCTCACGCTCACATCGTTTCCCATGCTATCGAGGAGAAGGGTCACGGCCGTCACGGCGGCCGACCTGATGATCGCCTCCAAGGACTCCCTAGTCTTGGGGGGAAGGGGGAATGGTACCCTTAGATCACTTACCTTCCTGCTAACTGCCTCTTCGACGATCTTTCTGACGTCTTCGGGGGAAAGTATATTCTCCTCCACGGTTTTCGCCATGTTTTCAGCGATCTCCCTCCTCTTCTTGGGGAACACACCTTGAATTGTGATAGGGCCCAGCTTGATGGGCCTCCTAGGATGGAAGAGCATCCAAACCGCTACCCTGTTGGCGGTGTACCCAATGATGGCACCGAAGGCTGACCCCAGTGCTAACAGCCAGGGCTGCATAGGGCGTCGGGATGGCGTAATAAAAAAGGGATTCGGTCGGGGCTCAGAACAGGATGGAGAACAGGGCCCCCTCACCGTAGGTGAGGTCCTTTATCGAAAAAACACCCTTCAACCTTCCATCTTCATCTACCACGACTAGGTGCCTTATTCCATATTCGCTGAGCAGCCTAGCGGCTAGGGCGACGGTGTCGTCCTCCTTCACCTTGATGATGTTGGTCCTCATGATGTCCGCCACCTTCGAGTCCTCCCTGCCCTCGCCCAAGGCGTAGGTGATGTCTCTCTCGGATAGGACCCCAACCAAGTTACCCTCCTCGTCGACCACCGGTAAGAAGCCTATACCGTGCTCCTTCATCAATCTCGCAGCCTCTCTGAGGCTAGTTTCCGGACTTACGGTAATGGGCTCCTTCTTGAGGAAGTCCCTTACCTTCTTGATACCGAACTCCTGACTCATGATACCACTGCGCCTTACTGTAAGTGAATTATATAAATGGGAGGGAAAGAGGATCGGACTATAACCAATAACAGTGTTACTAAATCGTATGAAGGGGTGAAAAATTAGATGGGAGAGGGGAGGGCCGGAGGTGGGCTGGCATTTACGATTTGACCTACGAAAGAGGCCACGTACGTTAGTAAATTCATTAAATTATTTGTTAACATATTTAATAAAAGAGGTCTTCTAACCTCTCTGTGCGGCTATCATATTATCGATGAAATATTGTATTGTATAAATTAATTAGTTATTCCACCATCAAAGGCATCTACATTCAGTAAAAATCGGCCAAGTAGATTTATTTATTAGAGTGACCCCGAGAAATTCATAGGTGGTCTCTGCTGCACACCAGCGAGAGAGCTGTCTTTTTTCTAACCCTTGGAGCTATGATCTTTCTCCTATCAGTCGGGTTGACTACCCTAGTCCTAGTTGAGTCAGGAAACCCGCCCAACGGGAAGGACATGTGCCTAGACTTTTACGATAACTACGAGTTCGGTAGCGGCATCCCATCAGACCTGATCGGCTTCACGAAACTGGTTGCCATAAAGAAGATGTGCAATCACGCCAAGGGAGTAGAGATAACTGTGAACACGCAGGTCTGGAATGCGGGGAATAAGGTCAACGTGGCGCATACAAGGCACCACTACATCAAGGGTAAGATACTCGACCCCACGCAGTTGGACTATGTGGAGTACACCCTCGTGGACATCGATCACACGACCCACTACACGGTCACCGACACCGAGACCGACTGGGGCTTCCATGATCTCTCACAGGATATCTGGAGCGAGGCGCAGATCATCAAGGTGACGCTGGACGTGGATGATGAGATGACCTTAGAGGCGGAGCCTGTCAGTGGCTTCGAGTTCGATCACTGGGTGTCCTCGGAATGGTCCAGCTGTGATGGGAGCACCAACCCTACCTGTCATTACGACTTCTCTGAGGATATCAGCATACAGGCCTTCTTCATCAAGGTATACAACGTGGAGATGAAATTCGTCGATCAGGACGGGAATAGCATCTCCCCTGGGTGCGGGATAGAGGTCACCAAGATCCCCCCATCCTTCTCCAGAAAGTACAGTCAGAGCACCGAAACGCTGTATGAGGACGACGAGGGGAAGCTGCCTGAAAGCTCCCTCGTGACCTTGAAGACTCCCGATCCCAGTCAAGAGTGTAACGGCTACAGATTCGATCACCTAGTGATTAATGGACAGGTAGTAAACCCCGTTGGAGGAGTGACTTCGGTGACGATCGATGGAGATACGGAGATCAAATTCGTGTTCTGGAAGAAGGTGAAGGTCAGGGTATCCGTGCATGATCAGGACGGCAATGGACTTTCTCGCTACTATTACGGCGTCTATCTGAGCGTCGAGCCACCTAGCGACGCTGAAAACCCGCCGCCCAGCGAGCCTCCGACCTACTACGCGAACGGAGATGAGGTCGTCGTCGATGCGGGATCAAAGGTGACCGCCCAGAGATCTGCTGGTGGAAACGATTACAACTTCGATCACTGGGGGTCAAGCTGCCAAAATGGCGGCTCGAGCGACACGTGCACTTTCACAGTCGGAAGCGACGGAGGCACTGTGGAAGCGATTTGGTGGGAACTGGTCAGAGACCTGACCGTGGATCCTCATTTGATGCCGTCCAATGAGAGGATGAACTGCAGGGTGTACATAGATTTCACGCCACCGTCGGGCTCGAGGAAGGCACCCGAGCCTGATGGTTACTACGGGTACAGGGAAGGTTATTATGGGGAGGGAAGAAAGCACATAGAGAACCTCTACAAGGGGACCACCCTGACCGTTACCGCCGATGAATGCAACGGCCACAGGTTCGATCACATCAACTGGGACGGATCCGACACGAGGTCCACATCATTCACGCTTACCAGAAGGTCCCACACGCTGAAACCTATCTA